>NZ_JAUBSX010000009.1:0-54760 GCF_036704885.1 Microcoleus sp. F4-D5
TCGCTCATATTTCTGTCTCAAAAAAGATATCTGATGTTCTTTTACCACAAAATGTTACTATTTTGGAGATGTCTATTTAATATTAAGGGAAATCTATATCGGCTGATTGTTGATTTGGTTTATGTTTCTCAAAGAATCTACATCAAATATGTTCTGAATCACGCTGAGTATGATAAGGATGAGTGGAAAAATGATCCGTACTTTTGATGCAAAATCTTATACAGATTTACTTGTTCGCTATCAACCAAAACCGATCGCAAATGAAGCAGAAAACGAGGCCGCGATCGCGATCGCTTGCGAACTGGAACACCGCCCTATGCGATCGCTGGAGGAAGAGTTATTTCTGGAGCTTCTGATAACGCTGATTGAAAAATTTGAGGCTGAAAATTATCCAATTCCCGCAGGAAATGCTGCTTTAATGTTGCAACATTTAATGGATGCGAGAAATTTGGACAAATCCGATCTGATTCCTGTTTTGGGAACGGAAACAGAGGTTGAGAAAGTTTTTGTTAGCGGGAGGGCGATCGAAATAGATGAAGCCAGGAAGTTAGCCGATTTTTTCCACGTCGATATTAGTTTGTTTCTTTAAGGGCGATCGGCCTTATTTTAGCATTCAAGAGTGGACGATCGCAGATATTGAATCGGATTTATACGGTAATGACTGCACACAATCATACTGACTCAATATCAGAAACTAGGGTGCCGAAGATAGATTTCACAAAAGTTAAAGCTTCTTTGTTATCTATTAATAGTTTCCGTACAGCACCCTCATACTGTTTACAATCTTGGAATCCAAGTTCTTTCGTTATTTTATCTAAAGCAGGTGTTTCACGAACTGGATATCGTGAAAAAATTTCTGTCAAATTACCAAGATTAAGTGCATTTTCTAGCCGCTCCGACTCTTCTTTAACAAACTTATCCACCTCGATATAAACAGCTATTGGTTTGCCAGCAGCAATGTCTTGTTTTTTAGGTAAATTCCGAAAAAATTCTTCACGAATTGCCTTTTCAGCAGTTCGTCTACTTAGACGTTGAATATGTGGCCTGATTTCCTTAATCGCAGCATTCTTTGCTTTATCAACGTATGTATAAGGATCTCCTCCGAGAAGACTGGCTTGGCGTTGTGCAATAAGGCTTTGAATATATGGATGGTAATATATCGACTCAACTGAGAAGACCGAAAGGGCATATATGCCCTTCTCCTTAAGGAGATCAATGTCAGTTTCTGGTCGCCGATCGTTATCAATAATGCCAAAAGCACGAACCCAGTGAAGGTTGGCAGAGTCCCGGATGCTAGAAACGGTATGTTCGACATCTCGACAGCTTGATTTGGCAATAATGGATACGTTGGGAAATACTAGACTGTAAAGTGGCTTATCAAGACTTCTTTCAGTGCCTTCGATAAATAGCATTTTTCTACGCGCACCAAGGATATCTTTCTTGATGTCATCATCAATCTCAGTTTCGGGGGGAACAATATTTGCATCCCAACCACTTACAGAAGATCCCGCGTAGGTGCAGCCCCGAATGAGCAATGTACGCGCACTCGGATTGTCGAGGGGCAGCATCACATCATGTGTAGATACGATGAATGCACAATCATCTCGCTTAGAGAACAAATGTGTCAGGAGTGGTGAAATGATGGAGCGATGAAGGTGGCGCTCCGGCTCATCAATTAGCACTAAAGTACCACTCTTAACGGTTAACACGTTCGCTGCGATTAGCAAGGCATTACGTTCGCCGTCTGAAAGCTCCGCAACGCTGTAAGCAGTACCTCCACATTTGCTTGCAACTACCTGATCGTTTTCACTGACAGATATCTCAATAGGAATATTTGAAAGACGTAGAAGCTCGTTGATAATCTTTATAGGACCATCTTTTTTGGAAAGAGTTTCTGCATACTCCATCTTGTGGCTATCGACTGCGCCAGCAATTGCTCGATTACGTACGTTGTCAGCGTCAATGAGGTCATAAATCGAAATACTTGCACGTTGGCTAGCATAATCGTCTTTCCAGCAGCGTGCATATAGATTGGTGTCTCCACTTCGCATACCGTTTTCATAGTCTCGCTTTTGCTGAGACGATAAATCCATTGTGTTGGAAGAAAACCAAGTTTGGCGATGCGCCGATATCCACCGCGCATTATTATTATTATGAGAATAATGAAACATATATAAATGTTGCATCAGACTGGACTTTCCGGTGCCGTTAGCACCCATAATAAAAACTTTGTCTCCCACGTTGATAGGGAGATTGAGTGGTTGACCTGTAGTTCGAGGGATATCCCAATCGAAGGACATGATGGCGTTACCATTTAGACTCTTGTCATTTTACACAATACTTCTACTATAACAAGCTCGTCAAGCAGAGTTAATTCTTTAAATCTTCGAGAGGTTCATCAAAATCATCTGATCTCCAGATTTTATCTTTCCAAATTCCAAGTCCGCCTCGCTTTGTCGGCTTTTCTTGAGTTGAGTTTTTAGCCTGCTTTTCAATCAAAAACTCAATATAATGAAGCACTTCTGTCTGCCGAGACTCAGGGAGTTCTGCTAATTTTTCTAAAATGACTGGCTGTATCATGGTTTCTACTTGCGATCGCCCTATCTATTCCATTAAAGCACCAACACCCAATGTCAGCAACAGAATACCCCATGATCTAGCCCGATCGCCCTCACTCTACCCAAATCCCGATCGCACTAACACCATCATAATTGTGCAACTTGCCTAAAATCGCCCGATCGACTATTCTTCCTAGTAGATATCATCTTGATATAACAACAAACAAAAACATGACAGCAATATTACCGCCTTGGATAGTTTTAGACTCGCTGTTGCACAACTGGCTACTAGAAGATATCGGTAGGGGCGATCGCACGACATCGGCGTTATTTCCCGCAAACAGCATCCAGGGTAATGCTAAATGGATTGTCAAAGAAGCTGGTGTCATTGCCGGATTGCCAATTGCCGATCGCAGTAGTCCGCTGCACCAAAGTTGTTAGCTTGCACTCAATACTTGTTTGCTAAGACGAGATAGCTACCATACACAGCCATCAGTGGGAAATACCAACCCAAATACCGTGATACTTTGCCTGAGCCATAAATTTTAACTCCTGAGTACCCGTGCGTTTGTAGCCTAAAGCGTAAAACTTTCGGAAAATGCTGGGTCAGATGACTGATACCATAAACCGATGCTCCAGTAATTTTACTTTTGATGTAATTAGGATTCGGAGTTGTAAGCAGTAGTCTTCCACCAATCTTTAAAACTCTTTGAAACTCGCATAATGTTTTGTCTACGTCAGCAGGGTACAGGTGTTCAAGGAACTCACCAGCGACAATAACATCAACAACTTGATCCTCAATAGGTATATCTGTTGATAGACCATATACTTTTTGCGAATAGCATTCGGGAAGAGCATCCAATCTTTCCTGTACACAGTCAAGACCCAATAGCGTAAGGTTTGGGTTTAGCTCCTTGAGGCGTAATCCACCTCTACCAGTGTTGCACCCTACATCAAGGACTTTTATGGCTTCTTTCGGGAATAAATTGAAAAACTGCTCATATCTTTCAATGGTGAAAGGATCGTGTTCAGAAACATCTTGTTGGATATTCTGAACTTCATACTTCTCGTGCCGATTTACCATGTTTTATTTCTCCAAAATGAATAGAAAAACTACCTAGGTTCTCGAAATAGATATATAAGCCTGATTACTTCACCAAAAGCCAAAAACACCGCTCTATAATGACCTCGCACCAACTTAAGCATGAACACTCAAATATCAGTTTCAGGTGCACCCCCACCCACATCTCAGCAGGCTAACTATTCGTTGTGTCGCTGTTGTGGCATCACACCCAATTACAGGCTATAAAACTGCAAACATTGCTAGTTTACCACCGCAAAGCATCCGCCTGCTTTGGAGTCAGATGAACTGCTTTCTCCGGCACAAACTCTTTTTGCGATCAAAGGAAACCTGTCCATCCAATTAAAGCACCGACACCCAACTTTGTCAACTGATGGACTACCAAACTGCGCCGTTTGAGCAAACTGTTAGGGGTGGATATGGTGTTGCATAAAAGAGGTGGCGAGACTCAAACGCGATCGCGGCAAGATTGTTTTGGAAGTTGCATAAAATTACTCTATCGACTATTGTTCCTAGTAGATATCATCCCAAATCTGGCTTATGACTTACGCGAAATACCACAGAAACCGGGTTTTTTACCAGTGTTAAAGGCTAAAATCCAGTATTTTCGTAAAAAACCCGGTTTCTGCGTCCCGCCGATCGCCCTAACACCGATCGCTCTCTTCCTTAAGATAAAAACAAAGAAAACATGACAGCAATATTGCCGCCTTGGATAGTTTTAGACTCCTTATTGCACAACTGGCTGCTAGAAGATATCGGTAGGGGCGATCGCACTACATCGGCTTTATTTCCCGCAAACAGCATCGAGGGTACTGCTAAATGGATTGTCAAAGAAGCTGGTGTCATTGCCGGATTGCCAATTGCCGATCGCACATTTAAACTTTTAGACAGCAACCTCAGTTTCATCCCCCAAGTACCGGAAGGGAAACTGTGCCAAAAAGGAGAAGTAATTGCCGAGATTTCCGGAAATTTCGATGCGCTGCTAACCGGAGAAAGAGTAGCTTTAAACTTGGCAATGCGTTTGAGCGGCATCGCTACTTTAACTAAAAAATATGTTGACAAAATTGCCGATTTGCCCGTGCAATTGGTGGATACGCGCAAGACAACGCCGGGGTTGAGATTGTTGGAAAAATACGCAACTCAAGTCGGCGGTGCTTGCAATCACAGGATGGGATTAGATGACGCGGTGATGGTGAAAGACAATCACATTGCGGCGGCTGGGGGAATTGCCGAGGCGATCGCCCTAATTCGCAATTCTATCCCGTATCCGCTGACGATCGAAGTCGAAACCGAAACTCTTGCTGAAGTAGAAACAGCTTTGCAGCACAAAGCCGATATTATTATGTTAGATAATATGTCCTTGGATTTGATGCGGCAGGCTGTGGCAATAATTCGCCAAAAGAGCGATCGGGTAAAAATTGAAGCTTCCGGCAATGTTACTTTAGAAACAATTAGGAGTGTTGCAGAAACCGGAGTTGACTATATTTCTACCAGTGCTCCGATTACGCGATCGACTTGGCTGGATTTGAGCATGAAAATTAATAGTAATACCCGCAGTCCGGCAGGGGTTTAAACCCCTGCCTCAAAGCTGAAGTCCTCTAAAAGAGGACTAAGAGACATCTCCAAAAAAGAACTTGAAACCCAAGTCAAGCCTAAGCTAAAATCTAATTTCTGGAGAAGTCTAATGAATTATTCAGTCCTCTTTTAGAGGACTTTCGCTATGAGCCAGGGGTTTAAACCCCTGGCGGTATTTGGGGCCCGATCGATATTTCGGCTGAATTTGATATCAATGGGCAATTCCGTGTCCGACCTTGCTGAGAGTCAACTGTCAACTATTGGTTAGTTATTACCAATAACCAATAACCAATAACCACTAACTACTAACAAATTACTACTTCGAGATAAAATGAACCCAAAAATTCCCGTCAGGTATACAGAGACTGCGGATTAAGCGGTAAGTATAGTGCAAGTAAGCACCGCTGACACTTGTATCGTAGCCAGTTCGGAACCACTCGCCATAGGGATCGTGGACGAAGAATCCCTCGCTGTCGTAGCCTGATGCAACTATAATGTGACCGAAAGACGTGAAGTATCCGTGGATGACAGCAGGATTTCCGCTGGCTAGCCAATCTTGAACGTCATCAATAGTTGCATTCTCGGTAAAGAAATCTTGAGCGCCGTAATCTCTAACAATCTTTGCTAAATCGTAGGGGTCCCAGCGACTGTAACCTTTGGCGATCGCATATTCGTAAAGTTCGTCTTCATATTGCCCGGTTTCTTTGCGCCGTGGCACCTTCAAAAAGTCCAGACACATCGCTAATGAAGTTACATTGCAAGAACCTGTAGGATTGTTCAAGTTATCCATTTGCGATAGATAAGGAATGCCAAGCCTGACAGTTGGGGGATTCGGTTTGGGATAAAATAGAACGCCATCTTGAGTAATTTGAGCGTGTGCTCCGAAAACATACCAAATCCCTGAACCTTTGAAAGACTCGTTGCGGAGAGCAACTCTGATGTGACCGCGAGCCGGAGCATAAGCCAGGATCTCAAACTCTTTTCCGGCTGGTATTACTTGTTTTTCCAAGTCCTGAAGTTGAGAAGACGCCAGCGGTTTTGATTTAAAAATCGTGTCTCTGAGCGTTTTCAGGATTAGGGGATGTGTGGGAATCTCCTCTGGTTTGGTTTCGATCAGCTTTTTGGCTGTGACTGCTCCCAAAAAACCCGGTTCGCCGCACTTCATCAGAGTTTGAAATCGGTGGAGAGTGGCGGTAGAGAGAGGGCCAAAAATTCCGTCTACGGGAGGCTTTAGTAAACCGAGGTCAATGAGACGGCTTTGAATTTGGCCACTGAGTTCGTCGTCTGCAGCGATTGCTTTGGCATCGTACCTAATTTTTGAGTTGAGAAAGTTTTGTAATTTCATGCTTGCCTGCCCCTGTCAATCGATTTTAGATTTTAGATTTTAGATTTTAGATTTTAGAATTACGATCGCCGATCGATCTGGTTTCCCTAGACTAAATTGCTTGCTCGTCAATAATTCCCCGTTTATCCTCTCATAAAATTACGGTAATCTTGCCATCGATTTTAGATTTTAGATTTTAGAATTACGATCGCCGATCGATCTGGTTTCCCTAGACTAAATTGCTTGCTCGTCAATAATTCCCCGTTTATCCTCTCATAAAATTACGGTAATTTGCCCGACCGTCCGTACCTTAAAGACTTCATATTAATTATTGGAGACACGCTGAGATCTGGCACCATTCTCAATAAGCTGCTTGCGGGCGGGCTAGAAGATCCCAATCCACAAGACTCTTTGTGGAAAATGCCCGAAAGCCGGTTAAGCGAGAATGGTGCCAGATGTGAGTACAAACCTTTAAGGCGAAGGTCGATCGAATTTCACGCACTATTGACTAAAAATCCCTGATGCTCATTGACATTGTTTCTGCCCAATGCCCAATGCCGTTGGATGCCTCAAAAGCACAGCGATGGTGAATTGCCCTGTTGAGGCGATGTCGGATTTATGCTTCGTTCGGGCGAATTACCACAACACCCATCGCGTCGGGAGACAGATATTTGACGGCGGCTTCTCGGAGATTCTCGGCAGTCTGAGCTTGGATGCAGGCGGCATAGTTGAGGGCGGGAGCGATATCTCCTACCATCGACTGATAGTAACCGTACAAACTTGCTCGATCGCTCGGAGTTTCGTTACCAAAGATAAACCGATTTGCTACTTGCGTGCGGATGCGGGAAATTTCGGCATCTGTCACCAATTCGGTTTGGAGAGTGCGGATGTGTTGGACGATCGCAGCTTCCACTGCTGCCAAGTTTTCTGTCGGTAGTTGAGCGGAAATCGAGAACACGCCGCCTAGTCGCTGAGTCATGTTGCTGACCGAAATTGACGAAACTAGCCCTTTTTCTTCGCGCAAATCATGAACCAAGCGAGTTGTGCGGCCGTGACCCAATATTGTCGCCAAAACGTCGAGGGCATAAGTTTCGGACATTTCCGCGAAACCTGGCACGCGCCACATCACGATCAGTCGCGCTTGCTGAAGGGCAGGGTCTACAAATTCGCGGCGGACTGTTTCTGTAAACGGGGATTCTTGCCCGTAGTTGAGGGTTTGGGATTCTGGGTGAAAGTTGCCGACAGCAGGCACATTTATTTTGTTGTTTCGTGCTGTGCTTTTTGCGGCAAAACTGTCTGCGACAATTTCTATTAGTCGATCGACTGGCAAATTGCCGACAGCTACGGCTGTCATCGCCCCTGGGTGATATCTGCTGCTGTGGAAATCCCGCATTTGTTGCGCTGTCAACTGTTCGATTACCGCAGTCGGGCCGAGTACCGGTCGCTTGTAGGGCAGGACTTCAAAGGCTAATTCCATCGATCGCTGATAGGTGCGGCGGCGGGGATTGTCTTCCGATCGTCTAATTTCTTCTAAGACTACCAGCCGTTCTCGATCGAAGGCGTCGTCGGGAATGCTGGCGTTGAGCAAGACATCGACTTGCAGGGGAGCTAGTTCGGCAAAATCTTTAGGGGCTGTGGTGATGTAATAGTTAGTGTAATCTTGGCTGGTGGCTGCATTGGTGACAGCGCCGCGCTGCTCGATCGCGCGCTCAAATTCTCCGCTTTTGATGCTCGGAGTTCCCTTAAAAATCATGTGTTCTAAAAAGTGAGCCATGCCGTTGATGTCGTCGGGTTCGACGGCTGAGCCTAAATTGAGCCACACGCTGAGGTTAACAGCATCGACCGGCAAGTGTTCGGCTATAACTGTCAGACCGTTGGGGAAATGGCGGACTGTTGGGGCGTTTAGGGGCGATCGGGGGAAGGTTTTGAGCAGGGTTGATGTCATTTGGCTTTTAAATTTATCTTGTTCTCTCTATCTTAAAGGGTCATCCGATTTTAGATTTTAGATTTGAGATTTTAGATTGAGCCCACGGCTGATGGTTGGTGGGGATGTTGTCGGGGGCGATTCCCTACCCTTCGGGAACGCTTCGCGAACGGGATAGCTTCGCTTCACGCGAAATACGAGAGCGGTGAGGGCGTGAGGGTTATGAGAAATCACTGCGATCGACAAAACAAAAGTTGATTTCTTAAAACTTGCAAGTTATAGTCTTGTTTGAATTTAGCCTTTAATCCCTTCTTTTCGCATTCAAGTTTCGGAGTTGCCAATGCAATTTGAGTTTCTGATTCCAAAACGCCCTGTATCTTTGCAAACGAGGCAGAGAAGCAAGCTACAGGATTGGCAAGCATTTGTGCGTACAGAAGCGTCAAAAACTTGGGTAGGAACTCCTTATTCAGGAAACGTTCATTTAACTTTAGTATACCTCTATGATACTGACCCTGTTGACACAGAAAATATAATAAAGCCCATACAGGACGCACTAATTGGGTTAGTTTATGAGGATGATTCACTTGTCACAGATGTGGAGTCGCATCGTCGCTCGCTTAGCGGCACATTTGACGTTGCTCTATGTCCGTTATTGTTGCTGCATGGCATAATATCTGGCCGTGAGTGCGTTTACGTTAGAATATGTCAAGCGAAAGCACTGGAGAGCTATCTATGACCGCTAAATTAATACACGACACATCTGTGTCTAAAATTGCTGAAAAATATCGGCAAGCAGGCTATAGAGTATTTGTTGAGCCTGAACCTGAAGACATCCCTTTCGATTTAGGGACATATCGCCCAAATTTGATTGCAAAAAGGAACGAAGCCGAAGGTTATATCATCGAATTCAATGGTTCTGGTAGGCAAACATCCATAGAAAGGTTGAGAGAAATTGCTGAAATAGTTTCTCAACATACCGGCTGGCGTTTCTTGTTAATTACTGAAGAAGATGCTTTACTGAAAGACAACTCCCCTGAAGTAAATCTATTATCTTGGCAACAGATTTTTAGTATAAAATCGCAGAGTGAACGTCTAATCTCATTAGGAGAAAATGAAGGCGCGTTTTTGTTACTTTGGGTAATAATTGAAGCACTCCTTCGTAGGCGAGCTGAGGATGTTAGTATTCCAATTGAAAGATTTCCAACTGTATCTCTGATCAAACATATGTATTCGCAAGGAGAATTTTCAATAGAAGAGTACGATCGAGCAATGCTACTTAAAAGCCTAAGAAATCGATTTATTCATGGATTTCAGACACCAGAAATCAATGAGTCTGTATCTGAATTGCTCGCCCTTGTCAATGAATTAATAAGTTTATGGGCGCCACAAGCATCTGGGTCCTGAGAGGAGGTTCCGCAAAAGGAGCGTGCTAACTGCGCTTCACAAAGTCCGCGCGATCGCACTTATCCCGAGCAAGAATCGCCCTAGCCAACAAGTGAGATAGAAGCGTGAACCCTTAACTTTGTTGATCTGCTATTTCTCAACAGGCATTTGCCACTTAGAAATATTTGCCCAAGTCCTCTGTTTTTTGGTGACAGCATTCGATGGAAAATCGAAGATTGAATAAAAACTTAGTATTTCCACAACCAGCTTTTCAACGATTTTGGCGATCGACTTCGGGGAAAATCGGCTTAATTTTGACTGTAGCGCTGACGAGCTCGGCACTGTTGGCCCCCCTACTTTCCCCTTACGATTCGGCGGTCGATCGAGATTATTTGTTGCGCTTAGTGGCTCCTAGCGCTAAACATTGGTTTGGCACCGACGGTTTGGGGCGAGATTTGTTGGTGCGGGTGTGGCACGGATTGGGGATATCTTTAGTCGTCAGCTTGGTTTCTGTGGGTGCGGGTTTAATTTTAGGAGCGCTTTTGGGGCTGGTGGCGGGGTATTTTCGCGGGTTGCTGGAAATTGCGATCGGCACTTTGGCGGATATTTTGCTAGCTTTTCCTTCGATTTTACTGGCGATCGCGGTTGTTACCGTCACCGGGCCGAGCCTGCAAAGCGTAATTATCGCCGTCAGCCTCGTGCAAATTCCGATTTACATCCGCTTAACTCGCAGTATGGTGCTGTCTCTGCGGGAACAAGAATTTGTTTTGGCTGTCAAGGCCTTGGGCGCCAGCGATTTACGGATTATTTTTCGCCACATTTTGCCGGGAAGTCTGGCGCCTCTAGTTGTACAAGCAACTCTTTCGACTGGTACGGCAACACTAGAAGCTGCTGGTTTGGGTTTTTTGGGTTTGGGCGCACAGCCGCCCGCCCCGGAGTTGGGAACTATGCTTTCTGATGCTTTTAAGGGCGGATACGCTCTTTCGTCTCCTTGGACGATCGTGTTTCCGGGTTTGCTGATTACCTTGACTGTTCTGGGTTTCAATCTTTTGGGCGACGGGCTGCGAGACGCTTTAGACCCCAGATCCAATGCTGCGGCAAGGAAATAGCAATATTCAGGACTTACGCAGCAAGCACAGTATTTGAGCCATACTCTGCCTCCTCTAAAAAATTGTTCATGTATGCTCAAATTTTTAGTAACATTTGTAAGTCATATCCTTTCCGATTGCATCGGTTAACCTGTTCGTCTGGAACGCCTTCGAGAGCGATACCGGGAATATCTGAACCATGGTGCAGCTTTTTTCAGTTATACTTTTGCATAATAATCAATAGTAACTTTTCAGCAACGCATCAGTTTACGACAAGTGTTAACCAGAGATTGTTAGATTGGATACTATCAACAAATAGGCCAGCTTGAACAGCGACTTACAAAAGTTATCAAAAGCGATCGCACAGCATGAATTTATTAAAAGCGATCGCACAGCATGAATTATGTCCAATCCGGCTATATCTGAAAGCATGAATTATATCAAATCCGGTTATATCTGAATGATATAGAAGTGCGAGCCTCCCGCTCGCTATCGAAAGCAAGGCGCGAGAGTGGGAGGATTTCTCTTCTGCCCTCTTCCCCTTTCCCTCTTCCTTCGATATTCTGGGATTATTTCAAGGAAGAAATCCGCACTCTGACCATCGTGCCACTGCTATTCAAAGCGCACAGAAATCAGCTTCTTTGTAAAACTCCACAGTTCATTTTTAAAACAGCAGTCTATTTCTTTTGCCCGCTTTCGTTTTAATAAAGCCTTGATTTGTTACCTTCCACTGAAAAATTCGGCACGGTTGCGCCACTGTGAATCTTCGGTGTAAGCTAAGGCTACTCGTTTTGGATCGCGGGTATTCCAGGCATCTTCTGCGGCTTGAACTTGAGTTTTAGCAGTTTCCCGCGTAAAAGGCGACATTGGTGGTTTAGTTTCCATCGGGTTGAATGATTTTGCTCCTTTTTAACGAGTCATCGAACTTAGCCTCATAATGAACACAGCACAAGACCACTATAACCAGCAACTTGCTGCTGTTTACAGTTGGATGTCAGGAAATCCTGAAGCAGCGATCGAACGAAATCACGCTCTTTTTTGTCAATTGGCGATCGACTCCGCACCGCGAGGATTAGCCATTGATTTAGGTGCAGGCTCAGGATTTCAATCTATTCCTTTAGCGAAATTAGGCTTTTCGGTAGTAGCTATAGATTTCTGTGATGCCCTACTTTCAGAGTTACGCGATCGCGCTAAACATCTTTCCATCCGTACCATTCACGACGATCTGCTTAATTTCTCGCAACATATTCAGGAACAGGCGCAGATCATTGTTTGCATGGGCGACACACTTACACATCTAGAATCATTGAGTGCTGTCGATTCATTACTTTTGGACATTGAGCGCTGGCTGATTGAGGATGGGATGTTGATTTTAACTTTCCGCGATTATGTTTCAGCAGAGCTTCATGGAACTCAGCGTTTTATTCCTGTGCAAAGTGATGAATTTACCATCCTTACTTGTTTCTTGGAGTATCAGGAAAACAGCGTAGCAGTCCATGACTTACTCTATCAAAAACAGGGCGATCGGTGGTCATTCAGTGCCAGTTCTTACCAAAAACTGCGGCTGAATAAAAATTGGTTGTGCGATCGGCTATCTGAAATAGGTTTACAGGTACTTCAGAACGAGATGATTAATGGAATGGTTTGTATCGCTGCCAAGAAATTTTAACCTGAAGTTCCCTCCTGCGGGGAACTTCAGGTTAAAAAGTCAACAGAGGATGCTTCACCGTGACCAGAAGTTACTGAAGGCGCTTCTGATAAACTTCAGATGTTAGGGCGATCGCAACCCTTCTGTCAAAGACTTGATTTGAGTCGCATTTGCCTCTCGCTTTTGGGCGATCCCCACAATCTAGCAGACAAATGTCAATCACCTTAGCTTATGTAAGTTAAGTAGGTCTGTTCCCATCGCACTTAACTTAGATACCGACTCTCCCCGATCCCTCTTCCCTTCCGATCCCTCCCAAATAGCCCTTGCGAATATTCACCACTCATGTATGACTTGACTGATGTCACGATGTACGCGAAACTTTACATACAACTGATGTATTGCTTCTAAATATTAATAAGTTCTGTTAAGTTGTGACTCAAAACCTATCAATTCGTCAAAATTGATATAGCACTTTGTCAGTCAGCCAACTCTCAAGAAGCGACTTCAGGAGGCATCGTCCCTGGCTTGCTGGTGTCGGTGTCTGATCTCACTATTCCTATTCAGTCAGCCCGAACTATGGAAACACTAGAGTTTGTGATCTATCCAGATGGCCGCGTACAGGAAACAGTCACCGGCATTGTCGGTGCTTCCTGTGCTGAGGTAACGGCTGCAATTGAAGCTCAGCTCGGCGTGGTGCTTCATCAAGAGTCAACATCTGAGTATTTCACGCAAGCGCTGCATCAGTCAGCCGAAGCGACGGCCCAAGTGGCTTTTAGCGATTGGTAATTTTTTTTGTTGAGTTCACTTAAATTTTTTTGGAATCACCATGTCACACTTTAGCCAAATTAAGACCCAGATCCGCAATTTGAATTCTTTGGAAGCTGCTTTAACTGACTTGGGTATCGACTGGAAGTCGGGCCCGACTGAGGTGCGCGGCTATCGCGGCCTAACCAGCACCGCTGAGGTGGTGATTGAGCAAGAAAACGGCTACGACGTAGGTTTTAGCTGGAACGGGACTGAGTATGAATTGGTGGCTGACTTGCAGTTTTGGCAGCAAGCTTGGTCTGTAGACCGTTTTCTGAATAAGGTGACTCAGCGCTACGCTTACCATACTGTGGTGAATGAAAGCGCTAAGCAGGGTTTCCAAATTTCTGAGCAAAAGCAAAATCAAGACGGTTCGCTCCGCTTGGTGGTGCAGCGCTGGTGCGCTTAATAGTTTTGCAAGATTTTTGCAATCTTGTCTCATCAAAGTCCGCCTCTGCGGACTTATTTACTCTTGTGGGGGTCTAAATGTCTGAGCTTTCTGAACTCGGAATAGATACAGCAAGCGATCGCTCTGGTTTAGAGCCGGAGTTGGGAGGTTTTTTGCGGGATGCGCCCGATCGCTCTGGTTTGGAACCGGAGTTGGGCGGCGTGTTGCGCCAAAAAGGTGTCTATGTTGATGAGATTACCTGCATTGGCTGCAAGCACTGCGCTCACGTTGCTCGCAATACTTTTTATATTGAACCGGATTACGGTCGATCGCGCGTAGTTCGACAAGACGGGGATTCTGAAGAGTTGATTGCTGAGGCGATCGATACTTGTCCGGTGAATTGCATTCACTGGGTTGATTACACCGAACTCAAGAATCTGGAAGAAGAACGCAAGGATCAGGTGATTCCTGTCGTTGGCTTTCCCCTTGAGTATGCGACGATTCGGTCTCGTGGTCGCCAGCGGAAAAAAGCTAAATTGGGCGATCGCAAGTTCAAAGGTAGCCCTTGAAATCCCCAATTTCCATCTGCTGCTTGAAACCTGCGGCTCAAACAACAAAAACAGCCCGCCGGGGCTGTTTTTTGTATACATTGTATAGTCAAATTTATTTGAGAGGATGGTGCTCAGCGAGAATCTTCTCAACTCTAGCTTCGTCGATTCTGGCAGTTAAGGTTGATGCCTCGTTGTTATCCCGAATGGTTTTTGCTAAAGTAAAAGACGAGCCGATTGAAAAAGTTAAACCCATACCCATAAAAGCTTTCTGCCAGGGGTCTACCTGTAAATAAATGATACCTACAGTAGTTGCGGAAATGGCAAGAATAAAAGAAACCCAGCACTGAAGTATCCAAGCATTAGTATCTTTTTGGCGTATGATTTGTTTCTGCATAGTGCCTCTAAGTCAAATATATCTTTTGGTTCCTTAACTTAAAGAATAGATAGCGTGAGTGAAGCGGTCAGGAGAGGAAGGGACAGTTTTGATAAGTGAACAGTGCGATCGAACTTTTTACTAAAAATTAGAACGCTGTAGATAGGGTTTAAGGCTCAAGGAAGACTCGGAGCGAGTAGACAGTTGAAAAACTGGACTAAGGGAGATTGATTTGGGATGATTTACTCACTGGTTTTAGGGAGCATTTTCAAAAGTTCTTTTCGCTTCTTGCAGGACTTTACCATACCCGACTGGTGCACCTTAGCGATGAAAGGAGCTGGATTCCCCCGCATACATCCTCGCATATTTTCTAAGGCATTTACAAAAGCTTGTGCCACTACAACTCCAGAAACATCGCCGTCCACAAATGCAAAAAGCCGTACATTGCCTTCAGCCACGGCTTCTAACTCCAAAGTACGGCTAGCGATTTTCTGGTCCTTTGTTAATACCACCCAATTGCCCTCTCCAACTATCCTCAGCCAATCCTTATCCTCGATATCTTGCTTAAAATGATCGTCGTGAATTTCTACTGTAGCCCCCTTCTTTCGTAGTGAATCTGCCAGTTTCTTTCCTAAACATCTGTCTATGAAAAATATCTCATTCATGCTGCTACTAGCGGAAGTTCGCAGCGAATACCTTCCTCTATTTGGAGCCGATTGCAATTGTAGTCTTCGGCAAGTTCATCGATGGAATCTCCAGCTTTGTAACGTTCCGCCAGTATAGCTGTGGGAATGCCAGTTTCAGCTAAAACTGGTCGGCCAAAGGAGATTCTGGGGTCAATCATCACTGTTTTAGGTTCGTCGGCACCTGGTAGCTTCGTGAAAGGGTAGAGTTTGATAGGTAATCCAGCTTCATCTCGTACAATGCGATCGAAATAAGTTTTTAGAATCTGCCTTGCTTCCTGTTCCCTATCGGATGCTGCAAGCTGCTGTCCGAGTCTCTCAAACAAAAGAGCTATTCCCTCGATTTGAAATTCAATTCCACCGTATAATTGAGGAGTCGAAAGATGACGGTTGATGTAGTCGAGTTCAGTGCTAAGTTGTTTTCGGGAGAAGCCAGTAGCCTTAAAAATGGCAATCAAGACATGAGCCTCTACCAAATTTGTGAAAGAAAGTAGTGTAGTTTTGGACTGGGGAAGCAGTTCAAAATTGTTGGGGTTAGGTAACTTAATCAGTGGCTCAAAGAAGCGCTTGTCCGCTTTTGTTTTCGAGGACCAGCCACCAACCCAATCTCGCAACCTATCCTTCCGCACCCTGAGATATTGCGCTGCTTGAGGGATAGAATATATAGGAATCTCGCGCGGATCGAAGTTGTTAGTATCAAGCATAGCAGTTGTCCTAATCCTAAATACTTATATGTTTGCACAGTTCGCGGGCGATCGCAAAAATCTCTCCCTTCCATACCCAGATATCCGACTTCTTACGGATTATATCAAATCTGTTAGCATCGGAATTATTCCTATATCTCTTCTCTTAATCTGCGTGAATCTGCGTCAATCCATTTTCATCTGCGTTTAAGCAATTCTCTTTTTTTTACCGCAGATACAGGCAGATTAACACAGATTAACGCAGATGAATTAGATCGAGTCCGGTTGCACCATCCATCGGAAATTGTTGACTGTTGACTGGATTTAACTATTGCGATGCAACCGGAATTGATATTACTTATTTTTTTGCTGAGTCTTCGCTTGTTCGATCGCAATTTCCCTCACTGCTTGCAAAGAACTCAAATTCGATGCACCTTCAATTGCCTTCACCGCCAAATCTTGAACCTGTTTCAAAGCAGAATCCAGTTGTTTCGACAAGCTAGCAAGGCGCGCATCTTGATTTTGAATTGTCTGCAACATCCCTTGAATTTGCAGTTCATAATTTTGCTTTTGCCCTTCGATATCTTTAGCAGACAAATCAGCCTTAACTTTAGCTTGATAATTGCCAATATTGCGGCCGTTATCTTTCCCGTTCTTGATATTAGCTTCCAGTTCTTTCGGAAAAGCTTCTACCTTAGCTTTCACCTCAGCATAAAGTTTTTCCCGTTCCGCAATAGATTTTTCGCGTTCCGCCCACTGTTTCTCCTGTTCTTGCTGAAACTCTTCGATTTCTTGATACAGCCTTTTCTGGCGCTGTTGGTATTCTTCGATGTCCAGATTTCGCTGAAGATTCAAATCGTAATTATACAATTCTTCATCCCGCTGGCGAGCTTTTTGTTGATTCTCATTGCGTTCTTTAACGGTCAACTTTTGCAGTTCCTGCTCTTTTTCCCAAGCTTGCCGGCGTTCCAACAATTCCTGTTCAACGGTTTCGCGCTGTTCGCTGAGTTCGCCAGCAAAACTTTTCGCGCTTTCTTCGTACTGTTGAATTAAATTGTCCAGCGTATCTTCTGCAACATCTTCTAAACTGTGCAACTCTTGCAGTTGTTGAATTTCCTCGCCCACGGTGCGCCGCAATTCTTCGACTTTAGCAGCTTCCGAAGTTAATTTCTCAGACAACTCGCTGACAGCGCCGCCAAAGCCAAATTGCAGCAAAATCAAATTATCGATTGTGGACTGCATTTTTTGTGGATTTTGAGTTAAAGCCATTGGTTTTGATGCCTCCACAATAGGTTTTTCTGGGACTGCTGTTTGCTTTTGGGAAGCTTTTAGCTGTTGGATTTGCGATTCTAACTGCGCTTTTTCTTGCGCTGCTTCCTTGTACGCTTCTAAGATTTCAGCCTTGGTGCTTTTGTCGCTAACTTTTTTGTTCATGACTTTTCATTTCTTAATAGCGTGGAAAATTTCTGTCATTTTTTCGTAAGGTGTGTGTTGCACACCCTACTAAGTTTTAAGCTTTGCTGGCAAAAGCTTTCATTGCCAAATCTTGCGCTTGCTTCATCGTGGCTTGCAGTTGCGCGGAAATTTCGGCAATTTGTTCGGTTTGTCGCTCAATAGTCTGCTGTAAAGATTGCACTTTCAATTCATATCCTTGCTTAGTGCTTTCCCATTCTTTATCCACTAAATCTGCCTTGACTTTAGCTTCGCGGGAAACTTCTTGAATTGCTTCTTCTTTGGCTTTGACATAAGCCTGTTTGAGTTCTTCTTCAAAGCCGGCGGCTTTTCTTTGATTCTCTTCAAACTCGGCTTGATTGTCGCTGAGGATTTTTTCCCGTTCTACCCAATTTTTTTCTTTTTCGCGGGTAGATTCTTGCAAATGCCGTTCTAGTTTGCGCTTCGTTTCTTCGTATTCGTCGGTTTCGATTTTGCGGGTGCGCTGTAATTCGTATTGATAATCGGCTGTTTCTTCCTGACGCTTTTTAGTTGTGAGTGCAGTCTCTTCTTGAACTGCTGCATCAAATTCTTGCTGTTCTTTTTCCCACAGCTTGCGTTTTTGGGTCGTGTCTTTTTCGATTATTTCGCGCTGGTTTGCTGCGTTTTGTTCGAGCAGGGTCAATTTTTCTCGGTGCTCTTGAGTTAAAATGTGGAGGGCGTCTGCTACAACTCTGATTTGCTGCAACTCTTGCAATTGTGCCGCTTCAATTTCGATCGCGCGTTTTAATTCGTCTAATTTTGAAGATTCCGCCTTCAGTTTTTCCGAAAGTCCGCTGATGATGCTGCCGAAATCTAATTGCAAGTCAGCCAAGCCTTTGACGATGCTGTCAATTGTGTAGGTGGAAGCGACTTCGAGGAGTTGTTTGTTTTTGGCTTTTTCGGCTGACTGTTCTTTGGTTTCGACTTTAGATTCGATCTTTTTTTTGTCTGCTAAAATCTGCTGAAAGTTTTGCAAAATTTGGGCTTTGCTATCCTTGGCAGTTGCTATTGTCATAATGTTTGCTTCTCCTGATTCTATTTTTTCGATGCTTGTGAGTGACAAATTTTCAGTTATTCTAAGTTGCGGAGTTGGCTGAGAATGGCTCGGTATTTTCTGGCTGCGTCGGGTTTTTCTTCGGGATTGGCGCTGGCTAGAGTTCTGAGAATTTTCCAGCAGCGATCGCACCGATTTCCTTCCAAGCAACCGCACTCATCAATTATACTCAAAAGTGTACCTTTTAGCAATTGATTTTCGGCTAACAAAGCTCGGTAATTCCGCTGGACGGATTCGGCAACTAAAGTCATGTGTTGGAAGTCTTCGCTGAGACTTTCGATGTCGTTAACTGCGTCTGCCCGAATTTGGTCTAGCAGCTCAAGATTCTCATTCAAACGGCTTTCTTGCAGGTTTGGTTTGGTTTTCAGCTTGGTTAATTTCTTCATTTCAGTCTGTGGTAACAGTTATGGTAAAGGCGCAATTAAATCGCGCCTTTACAACAAAATTAGAACAAGTCAGCAGTTAATTGTTCTTCGGCTGGCGGTAGCGACATACCGCCGTTGGAATTCAAAGCCATAGCATCGCTTTCACCGCTAGCGTGAGCAGCCATCAAGCAGGCAACTTGCTGCGCTGGCAGGTTATCTAAACACACCATAGCTTTTGTTCCTTCTAAGTCAATCATCCGCGATTGATTGCTAGAATCAGACAAAACTGCTGCCGCTTGGTCGATAACCGCCCAATCTTTCCGCTCGTTCCAAGACCATTTTAAGCTGTAGTAGTTGATCGGTTTTACTACTCCGCTGTCGTCAGGTTTCTGACCGGAATGTTTGACAAATTCGGGAATAAAAATTCCAGTTGCAGGCTCTACGCCGCGAGATTGAACTGATGCTACCAATCGGTTAAAATCGTTCAAGCTGCGGTTTTTGATGTATGTTACCATGACAACTCCTTGCGGCAGTTCGCCGGTTTCTGCGACAAACCACAGTTGACCCCACAGTGTGTGGGAAGTTTGACCGAGGGAACCGAAAAATTTGGAGAATTTGAGGATTGTCATGGAACACTTGGAACCGTAGTCTGTATCGCCGATCGCCCACTGGCCGCTTTGGCAATTGTTACGTACTGCGATCGGGATTTCTGGTACTAACAAAGCATTGCTCGGTTTGGCACCAAATACTGAAAATGTAGGTCTTTCTTGTGTTTTAGTCATTGTTCGTTTTTCCTTATTTCTTTATTGCTGCTTTACGGGGAATTGGTAATTGGTAATCCGTTAAATCTCGTACATTGCTCGTGGCCGAACTTCGATTACCTAATCAGATGTGTTGTCGCTTTTGGTTCTGGATAGGTGTACTCAAGCATCGCCTCTTGTTGAGCTTTGATAATCCGCAGCGCGGCGAGCAAATGCTCTAATGTTTCTAGGTGCGCTGGGGTGAAGTGGATGCTGAAGCCTTCGCCATCCCGCGCGTAGCCGGGACAAACCAGTGAGGCTGAGCTTTGTTCTTCGTGGGTGGCGATGTATAGCCAGTCATCGTCTTCGAGCTTGTAATGCGTGTCTGTCCAGGTTCTCAGCATTTGCGATCTGCTCCTCCTTATTTGCTGCGTACAAGCGTTTTGACGCCCAGCGCTTCTCACTCCTCTGAAGTTGACGACGCTATATGTAGCGTGTGAGCTAGGCTAATTTGCACCCTTAACCCTACCAGTCGGGGTTAAAAGGTTGATTAAACCGTCAACTAATCTCATGGTAGCCTGGGTTGATTTTCCCGTCAAGTATTTTGTTGAACTTTTCATCAAAACAGGCTAGAATGCTTGTCAGGAGGCAAAAAACCGTGGAACAAACATTTGGAAGACTGATCCGTCAAGCTCGCAAGGACAAAGCTTACTCACAACGTGAGCTAGCTGCTATGCTAAGTGTGGACTTTACTTATTTGTCGAAGTTGGAGAACGATCGAGCGGATTATGCGCCAAAAGAGGACGTAATCCGAGCATTAGCGCGGAATCTAGACATAAACGAAGAGGAATTGATTTTCTTGGCGGGGAGGCTGCCGCAGCAGTACGAAGCGCTGCTGAAGCAGAATCCGAAGGAAATGCAGGCTCTTTTCCGCCGGATGCAAGAAAATCCAGATTGGCTCAAACAGTCTTTTGAAGCGTAAGAGAGGCCCCTCATAGTGAGTATTTTTAAGCCGTATTGCTTCTATCCCAAAGAAACGATCGAGCGTTTTGCAAATGACATCTTGATGCAGATGCAGAAAACGCAAAATTTTGCTCCGAGATGGCCTTTTGATGCGACAACGGTTGCTGATTTTCTGGATTTGGGCGTAGTTTGGGAGTGCATTGAACCGGATGAAGAAGGTGCGATCGCCGCGAGGATTTTGCCGCAGCAGCGGTTAATCGAAATCAACGAACAGATTCTCGAAAAACCGCCGGGGTTCATCGAATCGACGATCGCCCACGAAATCGGCCACTGGGTGCTGCACGTCAATCAAGACGAAGCAGACGGCACTGTGGAACAGTTGGAATTAAACTTGGGCGATCGAGGAAAAACCGCCCAGGATGTCGGGGAACCGTTTGTTTGTCGGGGTGCGAGTGCTGATAATAAGGTTTTGTCGATCGAATGGCAAGCGCAATATTTTGCAAGCTGTTTGTTGATGCCTCGGTGTATTTTGGAGGAAAAAAGACAGGGACGCGATTTAACAAAGTGGTCGCATTTATACAAAATTAGAGATGAATTGGGAGTGAGCATTTCCAATTTGACAAACCGCTTGCAAGAATTCGATTGGATTTACATTCCCAAGGGAACGCGCGAGATTTATGCCGGGAAAGATGCGGCCAACGGGCAGCAGCGGTTGTTTGGATAGAATTTGATGAAATTTGAGATGAGAGAATTGCGATCGGTTCTCCAATCTCAGATATTTAAAATTAGATTGAAATAATGAGGCTGCCAAATGGAAACCAAACG
Source organism: Microcoleus sp. F4-D5 (assembly GCF_036704885.1). Lineage (NCBI taxonomy): Bacteria > Bacillati > Cyanobacteriota > Cyanophyceae > Oscillatoriales > Microcoleaceae > Microcoleus > Microcoleus sp. F4-D5. Next base: position 21,484 of record NZ_JAUBSX010000009.1, read on the forward strand.
AGTAGCAGACTTGACAGTTGAAGAACTGCAAGCGATAATTCTCCCAACCAAACGAGTATCGGACTTAACCGTTGAAGAACTGAAAGCGATAATTACGGAAGTAGTAGATCGGCGGTTAACTTGTTGGCTAAATTTAGTCAATAAAAATCCCTCACCTGTGCTTCCTTCCCGAACCAAAGAAGAACAAATGGAGATAAATCTAGCTGCAATTGAGTGGTTAGATAAATGGGCAGAAGAAGGAGACGCTGAGGAACAGACAGAGACATTTGAATACTTGCAAAAAGTATTAGATGAAGACCGCCTGTCATCCCAGCGACTTTTATTTCAAAAACAATGATTGTATTATTAGATGCTGGTCCTTTAGGAACATTAACAAATCCCAAAGGGTCGGCTGTGACAGTGGAATGTCGGATGTGGATGCGCTCTTTGCTGCTCAAAGGTTACAGGGTGATTTTACCTGAAATAGCAGATTACGAAGTGCGACGAGAGTTGCTGCGTGCAAATAAACTGGCAGGACTTAGACGGCTTGATGACTGGAAAGAAAGGCTTGAATACTTGCCAATCACAACGCCAGTAATGCTCAAGGCGGCTCAGTTGTGGGCCCAATCCCGTCAAGCAGGAATCCCGACAGCAGACCCCAAAGAACTTGATGGAGATGTGATTTTAGCGGCTGAATGTTTGCTGATTGTTGAAGGTGGAGAAGAGGTTGTTATTGCTACAACAAACGTGGGGCATTTGTCGAGATTTGTGGATGCTCGCGAGTGGCGGGATATTGAGTAATGGTGGATACTAAAGTTAAAAGTTACACTTGAAATTACATTTTATGCTAACCAATATTGAAATCCTGCTGGCAGCTTGTCAAGAGTTAAATATCCCTTACGAAATCCTGCATCCTTCCCAAAACTTGATTAGACTCAAACAGGGTGGCGAAGAATATTATTTTGTCAATTACATGACGCCATTTAACAGCGCCTCAGTAGCAGATATTTTTAAAGACAAAGAATATACCTATCAACTATTAAACGGCAAAATAAATACTCCCAGAACTCTCGGTTTTGTCTCGCCTCACTGCGAGGAGAAGTATAAAAAGTATTTGAGTTTCCCAGATATTGAATCAATAGTTTTAGAAGTAAACAAAAAATTCGCTTTCCCGGTGATTCTCAAAAGAAATCGCGGTGCTGGTGGCAACAATGTTTTTTTGTGTGAAACTAGAGAGCAAATTAAAGCAGCCCTAGAAATTATATTTAACGTCAACAGCAAAGATTATGACTATGTGGCGCTAGCTCAAGAATACATCGAAATTGCACACGAATATCGGGCTGTTTTCTGCAAAGAAAAGCTAGTTTTGCTGTACGAGAAAGACAAATCTCAGGCTGAATTTGCGGGCAATTTAAGCCCGCTGCACTGGGAAGGTGCAAAAGCCAAACATATAATTAACCCAAATCTCATGTCTGAGATTGAAGATTTTGTGAAACCTGTTTTTGCAGAAATTGCGATTAATTATGCTGGGCTTGACATCGCGCTAGATAAAAACGGAGCATATTGGTTGATTGAAATTAACTCAAGTCCCAATTACGATATTTTTGTCAGAGATAACGATCGCCAAATTGTGGTAACAATGTTTAAAGGCATCCTAGAGAGCTTGATTGTTTACAAAAAGCCGTGAATGATCGATTTGAGAAATGCGTTTTACTTTACTAAATCTAACTCTTAAAAAAAGTAAAAGCAATGACAGCACAAGTGTTAGAACTAGAGGGAACGTGGGAAGAAATTGTAGCGCAATCAGCCAAATTTGCCGATCGCAGAGTTCGCGTTATTGTTCTTGCGGATGAGGAACCGCTGAAGTCAGCCGAAGACTGTTTTCGTCAAGGATGGCACGAAGCAATGACAGGAGAGACTGTACCGCTTTCTGAACTTTGGGAAGGTATTGATGCAGCGATCGAGATGATGCAGTCTCTGCCAGAAACTTTACAGCAGCAAGTAGCAGAATACTTGAAAGACTATATCGCAGACTTAAAAGATGAGCTTCAATGGGACGAATCTTTCCAGAAAACGCAACCGCAACTTGTGGCTGCTGCCCAACGCGCAAAACAAGAAATTGCTGAAGGAAAGGCACAGGAAATGAGACTCAATGAGTTATGAAATCTGCCACCCTTCCTTCCTTCCTTTTGGGAAAAATACAATTCTCTTGACAGTAGAGTAAAAGAGCAAGCTAGAAAAGCTTATCGTTTCTGGCTGGAAAATCCCTTTCATCGATCTTTGCACTTCAAGTGCATCAACCAGGAAGAAAATATCTGGTCTGCGAGAATCACGCGCGGCTATCGACCAGTGGGGATTTTACAAGGAGATACCGTGACATGGTTTTGGATTGGAAACCACGATGATTATGAACGTTTTTTCTAGTAATCAGGCCGGGGCGGGTTTTCGAGATGGTTGGTTTCAGGCAATTATTGTTAGCGAACCCGCCCCTACATCGCCTGGAATCTTGCCTGTTTCACAAGAGTTAAAAACTTACATCCTTTCCAATACCTTAATCCCCAACAACTCCAAACCCAATTTCAAAGTCCTCGCCGTCAAATCGCACAAAATCAACCGCGAAGTCCGCAACGGTTCCTCAGCTTTCAAAACCGGACATTGCTCAAAAAATTGATTGAACTTTTGACTCAATTCAAACAAATACTGACAAATCCTATTCGGCAACAAATCGCCGCCAACAGCATTCACAACTTCACTCAACTGCAATAAATGTTTGGCTAAAACCAATTCGGCATCTGATTGCAAAATCACTTTCGCACCAGCATCTAAATTATCGAAATCAATCTCACCTTTGCGGCGAATTCCCTGCACGCGCACGTAAGCATACAGCATATATGGAGCAGTATTTCCTTGCAATGCGAGCATTTTGTCGTAACTGAAAATATAGTTGCTGGCGCGATTTTGACTTAAATCGGCATACTTAACCGCACTCAAACCAACTGTTCGAGATACGTTAGCAATGAATTCCTCGGTTTCTTGTCTTTCTTCTGCTTTTAATCTGTCTTCTAAATCTTGGCGCGTGCGGACGATCGCCTCATCGAGCAAATCTTGCAACCGCACTGTTTCCCCAGAACGAGTTTTGAGTTTTTTGCCGTCTTCTCCCAGTACCAAACCGAAGGGAACGTGGACAATCTCGACATCTTCCGGAATCCAACCGGCTTTTCTGGCTACTGCAAATACTTGGGCAAAGTGGTTTGCTTGTCCCGAATCTGTGACGTAAATTAAGCGCTTTGCATTGTCTTTTTGGATGCGGTAGCGCACGGCGGCTAAGTCGGTGGTGGCGTAATTGTAGCCGCCGTCGGTTTTTTGGACGATTAGCGGCAGGGGTTCGCCTTCTTTGTTGGTGAAACCGTCTACAAAAACGCATTTCGCGCCGTCACTTTCTACTAGCAAACCTAGATTGGTTAAATCTTCGACTACAGCGGGCAATAATGGATTGTAAAAAGATTCGCCGCGTTCGGTTAATTTGATATCTAGCAAGTCGTAGATTACTTGGAATTCGCGGCGCGATTGATCGCACAGCAATTTCCAAGCGCGGCGGGTGTCTTCGGCGCCTGCTTGCAGTTTTACTACTTCTTGGCGGGCGGTTTCTTTGAAGGTTTCGTCTGTGTCAAAGCGCTGTTTTGCTTGGCGGTAAAATGCGACTAAATCTCCTAAGTCTAGGGCGTCAGCGGTTGTGAGGGCTTCGGGGTGAACTTCGCGCAAATATGCGATCAGCATTCCGAATTGGGTGCCCCAGTCGCCGATGTGGTTGATTCTGAGTACGTCGTGGCCTTGAAATTCGAGGATGCGGGCGATCGCATCTCCGATGATTGTCGATCGCAAGTGTCCGACGTGCATTTCTTTGGCTATATTCGGACTCGAAAAGTCGATCGCAATTGTCTGAGGCGTTTTCGCGGGTTCAATCCCCAAACGCGAGTCGCCGGCGATCTCACTAATTTGCGCTTCCAAATAAGCCGGTTTCAGCTTCAAATTGATAAAACCGGGCCCGGCGATTTCTGGGGTTTCGCAGATGTCGGCGATGTCGAGATTTTCGATGATTGTCGAGGCGATCGCCCGCGGCGGCTTTCCTAACTTTTTCCCCAAACTCATCGCCGCGTTGCACTGAAAGTCCCCAAAGTTGGGATTGCTGGCGGCGGCTAGCATCGGATCTGCGCCTGCATAACTTTCGCCGAATGCTGCGGTGAATGCTTTTTCAAATTTTGCTTTTAACTGTTGAGCGATCGAGTCCATGTTTAATATTTTGATTGGATGTTTATTTTAAACTCTAGATTCAGCACTTTTTGCCAATAATACTCTTACTACTTAGGTAATTTCCCTCTGGTTCTCTCCCTCTGGCCCTCTGGCCCTCTCCCCAGCTACTAGGAAATTTTGTACTTAGCTTTGAGCTGCTGATGCGATCGAAAGCACTGGCAGTGCTAACACACAGTACATTTTATCACAGTTGCGATCGCTACACAAATTTAAAAATGTCACATCAAGTCCATGATCTCGATCGCTAGATCATTTTGTTAAATCGCTTACATTAAGGTATGTTAAAATTTTTTTTAGGCTCCCAAAAATCTTACGAAAGGAAGTAGTTATGTTACCTCAACCTATTTTTGGCGATCGTTCTCTGACTCAAGCCTTTTATCAAGCAGTAATCGATCGCTTCTACGACGGTTTCAGTCTCTCGACCCAAGCACTATTAGGAGAGTGCACCCTCGGCTTCGCCCCTTGTCCCGATGGAGTCAAAACCTTTTTCATCATCGCGCCAAGTCTGGATGCAGCAGAGCAACTAATTGAAAAAATCGACAGTATTTTGGAGCGAGTTGGCGAACTCATGGCTGGAGTCGGACAAGTTGCCCTGTGCATAGTTCCCGCCGGCAGCGAAGCAGAGAAATCGGTCGATCTGCAAGACTTAGAAAAAGTTCCCCCGGATTGTCTGGCTTGCAAATTCTTTACAATTATATGGGCCGATGCTGCGGCCGATCGATAAAATTGACAGTTAGCAACCAGCAACTGTTTACGGCTGGGCTGAACCTGTCCCTGTGTCGGCGCGGGGTAGATTGTCTATTAGTTACATTCCCTAGAATTCTCGGGCAAAGGGTGCAGGTAATTCGCTCGTTTGCAAGGCAGCACTCGCTATCGAAGGTAAGTGTTAAACGGGAGCATCTCAATGAAAGCAGCAAAGCTAGAAATCTCAGTTTTGAGGCCCGAGGCTGCAAGGAAAGAGAAAGAAGGAAGGAGCCCGAAGAAGTGTTTTGACAAGTATGAGATGTTCCCGTGTTAAACAAGCAGGCAATATATATATCAAATACCTGCTTGTCAGTCGATGCGATCGGTCGCTCTGATTTTTACCTGCCGGCTCAAACAGCGGTGCATCTACATTTGTACCCCCAAAGTCGGTAGCCAAAAAGTCGCAGCAACCCTTCTGGGCATCTCGCTTCAAAAGACAGCAGCAGGAATTGGGCGTTATCGCTGGAAAATAGAGTTTTGCGAAATATCTGCTCGTGTTCGTAATAAGCAGAAATATTCTCCAAAATAGATAAGACTTGCACACCTTTACCTCAGAAACCCGGTTTATTGGTATATTTCTCGTTGCTAACGCAAAGTTTTTGTATAAACCGGGTTTCTAGCGCCGTACTTCATATTCACGGTTCGCTGGGTACCTGACAGAAAATAAGTTGTTTGTGGGCGACTCACAAGCCATACACCGAGCAATTAACTAAAAAAAGAGGATGACTTTTGCAGTGGCACGCTGGAACAGCAGTGCGATCGCATCCAGCAGCAAACAGAGTTTGTGAAAAATTTAACTTGAAAATTTTAATAATGAAAATTTATAGATAAAATGAGCGATTCAATCTAAAATCTAAATTCAGAAATCTTCAATCTCAAATCAAGGCATCATGGTAAAACTGACACCGAATCCCAGCTTTAGTTTAACAATTCGCGTTGCTCTGCCCAACAAGCCTGGAATGCTAGCCAGAGTCACCAGCGCGATCGCATCTGTCGGCGGCAACTTCGGTCAAATCGACTTGATCGAGCAAACCCGCGCCACTACCGTTCGCGATATCACCGTCGATGCCTCCAGCACCGAACACAGCGAAGAAATAGTCCAAGCAGTGAAAGGATTGTCAGATATCAAAGTGATGGACGTGTACGATCGCACTTTCAACTTGCACCGCGGCGGAAAAATCAGCGTAGTTAGCAAAATTTCCCTCAAACGCCAGTCAGATTTGGCAATGGCATACACCCCTGGAGTAGGCCGCATCTGCACGGCGATCGCCAACGACCCCGAACAAGTTTACAACCTCACAATCAAAAACAATACTGTTGCCATTGTTACCGACGGTAGTGCCGTTTTGGGACTGGGAAACCTCGGCGCTGCCGCCGCACTGCCAGTCATGGAAGGCAAAGCCATGCTATTTAAAGAATTTGCAGGTATTGACGCCTTTCCTATCTGTTTGAACACCCAAGATACTGAGGAAATTATTCGCACAGTGCAGAATATCGCCCCGGTTTTTGGCGGCGTTAACCTCGAAGATATTTCTTCTCCTCGCTGCTTTGAAATCGAAGCAAGATTGCGGGAAACCTTAGATATTCCGATTTTTCACGACGACCAGCACGGCACTGCGATTGTTAGTTTAGCAGCATTAATTAATGCCTTGAAACTCGTCAAAAAAACCATCGCAGAAGTGTGTATCGTGATTAACGGAGCCGGTGCGGCCGGAGTCGCGATCGCCCGCTTGCTGCGTAAAGCAGGTTCCGAAAACATCATCATGTGCGACTCCAAAGGAGTCCTGTCCCAAGACCGCACGGACATGAACCCAGAAAAACTAGAATTTGCTGTGCCTTCGAGTGGTACTTTGGAAGATGCGATCGCCGGTGCCGATGTATTTTTAGGCGTCAGCGCCCCCGGCGTGCTCACCCGCTCGATGGTGCGTTCGATGGCCGAGAATCCCATTGTTTTTGCAATGGCAAATCCCATTCCCGAAATTCAGCCAGAATTAATTGTGGAAGATGCGGCGATCGTAGCAACCGGACGCAGCGATTACCCAAATCAAATTAACAATGTTTTGGCATTTCCGGGAATATTTCGAGGTGCTTTGGACTGCAAAGCTGCCACGATTACGACCACTATGTATTTGGAAGCAGCTTATGCGATCGCCTCTTTAGTCAGCCCTTCCCAGCTTGACAAAGAGCACATTATACCATCTGTTTTTGACGAAAGAGTTGCCATTGCTGTCGCCGGTGCAGTGCAGTTGGCAGCCCGATCCGAAGGTATCGCCCGCGATTAATTGAAGGAAGAAGGAAGAAGGAAGAAGGAAGAAGGAAGAAGGAAGATACCATGTATAAATTAATGGTCTTTGTACCAGTTTTGTACTTTTTATTTTGTGATTTTTCTGGTTTCTTCTCATTCCCTCTTTCCTCCTCCCCGTTGATTATTACTCATTTTTGTTTCCCCATCTTGTTTTTTTACTCAACATCCATCCGTTAAATCCCGTACAGGGATCGTTGCCAAACTTCCCTCGAACCTCCAACCTCCAACCTCTTCCTTCTTTCCTCCAACATCAGCATCCATTCGTTACATCAGCATCCATCCGTTACATCCGTTGCCGAACTTCCTTCTTACCTCTTCCTTCATCAAGGATAAAACTCACAGCAATAAACAAGATATAAAGATATAATTAAATAAACCAAGTCCAGCTAGGTCAGATGCAAAGCCAGTTAGGAAAAGCCAAGCGCAATCGCTCCCGCCGCCAATTGTTAGAACTCAGCCCCATCGGGCTAGCATTGTGCCGGACAGACGGGACTTTTCTCGATGTAAATCCAGCTTTTGCAAGTATGATCGGCCTCACAGTGGCAGAAACTCTCCACCTCAACTATTGGGAAATTCAGCAAACACAGTGCGCTGGCAGAGAAAAATATCTAGAAAGTCAAGTAAAAAATAGCTGTACGGACTCGTGTGAAGCAGCATACAAACATAAAAACAACCATCTCGTACCGGTGCTAGTTTCGGAACGGGCAATTGAAACAGAGGGAGAATGGGCGATTTGGGTGAGTGCTGAACAAATTTTTAATCCTCAGCATGAAAATAGCGAGCCGCTCGAATCAGCACCGCGCTGCAATTCTTCACGTCTAGAAAAATTGCTCGCAAAGCAGACAGCAGAACTGGCAAAAACAAAGAAACTACTCCAAGAAAAAATCGCCGAACTGGAACAGACCAAAGAAAAATTGCGTCTCCAAAGTCAAATTATCGACCAAATTCACGAGTCGGTGATTTCTACAGATATGGCCGGCTCGATCGGCATTGGGAATCAAGCCTCCCAAAAGTTATACGGCTATCAAAAAACTGAGGCTATCGGACAGCACATTCCTCTAATTTATTCGCCAGAACAGCACGAATTTTTGTTAGAACAAGTCATCAAGCCGGTACAAAAAAAAGGCGAGCCTGAAAGAGAAGTTATCACACACCGTAAATCTGGAGAAAATTTTTACTGGCACCTGATGCTTTCGCTATTGCAAGACAACACGGGAGAAGTTGTCGGGATGATTTGCTATTTAACAGCTCTCAGCGTTCGCAAAGCTTTAGAACAAGAATTAGCACAGAGACAAGCACTATTTGATGCCTTTTTTAAGGAGGCACCGACAGGACTTTGCATTTGGGACTCCCAACTGCGGTACGTGCAAATCAATCAATTTCTAGCAGAAATAAATTGCCTGAGTCCAGCAGAACACATCGGCAAAACTGTACGCGAAATATTGCCAAATATCGCTCCAATAATAGAGCCTTTGTACGAAGAAATTTTGAGAACGAAACAACCCTTAATTAACATCGAGATGAGCGGTGACAATCCCAGAAAGCCAGGGTTTGTCCGACACCTGACAGGCTCTTATTTTCCCCTGCTCGACAAAGACGGCGAGGTTCTCGGCATCGGTGCAGTTGTAGTTGATATTAGCGATCGCAAACAAGCAGAAGCTGCGCTGCAAAAAAGCGAACAGCTTTACCGCACTATGGCAAGCAACTTTCCTAACGGTGCGGTGATTTTGTTCGATCCAGAAATGCGCTACACGCTGGTAGAAGGTACAGAATTAGCAGCAGTGGGGCTTTCTAAAGAATTGATGGAAGGCAAAACAATGTGGGAAGTATTCAACCCAGAGGTTTGCGCTGATATCGAGCCAACTTATCGGGCAGCACTGGCAGGAGAAACAGTTGTTACAGAATTTTTTTACAGCGATCGCGTTTACCTCGGTTATGCTTTGCCAGTGAGAAACGAACGGCAAGAAATTATCGGCGGATTGCTAATGACTCAAAACATTACCGCTCGCCAATTAGCAGAAGAAGCGCTGCAAAAAAGCGAGGAAAAATACAGGTGCATTGTCGAGACAGCAGATGAAGGAATTTGGATAATAGATACGGAGGGTAAAACTACTTTTGTCAACCAAAAAATGGCCGATCTGCTCGGCTGCACTCCAGAGGAAATGATCGGGACATCGCTATTTAATTTCATGGATGCAGAAGGCATCGCGCTCGCACAAGTCAGTCTCGAACGCCGCCGTGAAGGAATTCGCGAACAGCTCGATTTTAAGTTCCGTCGCCGAGACGGCAGCGACTTGTGGGCGATGGTTTCTACTAATTCCTTGGCAGACAAACAGGGACGCTATGTGGGCACTTTGGCAATGGTTGCTGACATTACCGATCGCAAGCAAACAGAAGCGGCATTGCAGCAGTCGGAAGCCAAATTTCGATCGCTCTACGAATTAACCAGTTTGCCTGTTTTGATGTTATGTGACAATGCCATCACCGATGCCAACACAGCCACCCTCAAACTATTCGGCTGCACCGCCCCGCAACAGTTGTACGGACAAAACCCTGGCAAACTCTCACCTCCTTTCCAACCCAACGGCAGAGATTCTTTGAGCTTGGTTAACGAAATGATGGATCTCGCCTTTGAACGGGGAAACCACCGCTTTGATTGGGTTCACCGGCGTTTAGACGGTACTGATTTTCCCGCAGAAGTCGTGCTGACAATCATCGAAGTTGGAAATCAAAAAATTATCCAAGCAGTGATCCAAGATTTAACGGATCGCAAACTTGCAGAAGAAACTTTAGTGCGATCGGAACAAGCGCTCAGACAGCAAGCTCAGCGAGAACTGCTGCTGAATCAAATTGCCAATCAAATCCGCACTTCTTTAGATTTAGACACAATTGTAGAAACCGCAGTTCAAGAAATTCGCAATCTGATGTACCTAGATTGGTGCATCTTCAGTTGGTATCGCCCCAACAGCAATCCTCCGGTTTGGGAAATAGTTTGCGAAGCGAAGAATGCAGCTTTGCCAAGTTTACTCGGTACTTATTCTGTAGACGACCAATCTAGTCTCCCCAGGCGGCAGATTTTGCGGCGACAAATTATGCGAATTGATGATGTCAGCACTTTTGAAGATGCAGAAGTGCGCGAAAATTTCCAAGCATTAAAAATTAACTCAGTACTGTCGCTGCCAGTTCAAACTGCTTCAGGCGATCTTGGGGCGATCGCCTGCTATCAGGCTATGTCCGTGCGAAATTGGAGCGACTCTGAAGTCGAACTGATGCAAGCGGTGGTCGCTCAAATTGCGATCGCGATCGACCACGCCGAACTCTACACCCAAACTCGCACAGCGGCCCGATTAGCTCAAGCTCAAACTCAACAGCTAGAACAAACTTTACACGAGCTCCAACGCACCCAAACTCAATTAATTCAAAGTGAAAAAATGTCGAGTTTGGGACAGTTAGTAGCAGGTGTCGCCCATGAAATTAATAACCCGGTTAATTTTATTTACGGCAATCTCAGCTACACTAGCGAATACACTGAAAACTTGCTAAAAATGCTGCAAATTTACCAGCAGGAATACCCCCATCCTAGCGCCAGAATTGTAGATGCAAGAGACGACTTTGAAATTGATTATCTTGTTGAAGATTTACCGAAAATTTTAGCATCTATGAAAGTCGGAGCAGATCGCATCCGCGATATAGTTTTGAGCCTGCGGACTTTCTCAAGACTTGACGAAGCTGACATGAAACAAGTTGACATTCACGCAGGCATTGAAAGCACGTTGCTGCTTTTGCAAAACCGCCTGAAAAATCAACCCGATCGCTCCACAATTAATCTTATTAAAGAATACGGGAATTTGCCTTTAGTTGAATGTTATCCCGGTCAGTTAAATCAAGTATTTATGAATTTGTTGAGCAATGCGATTGACGCCTTAGAAATGGAGATGAACATATCCAATCCCACGGCCAAAAATCTGGCAATTAAGATTCGCACCGAAGTCACCGAAAATAACTGTGTTTCGATTCGGATAGCTGACAACGGTTGTGGGATGAGCGAAGATGTACAAAAGCGATTGTTTGACCCGTTTTTTACTACTAAACCTATTGGCAAAGGAACTGGTTTAGGATTGGCAATTTCGCACTCTATTATAGTAGAAAAGCACGGCGGCAAGCTTTCCTGCCATTCTGTATTGGGAGAAGGTTCCGAATTTGCGATCGAGATTCCTCGGCGGCAAAAAAGAAATTAAACTTAGCGTGTAAATTTTAGTAGTTATAGCTTTTTTATACCTAGATATTTTACGTAAACCCGATCGCATCTTGGCGTCTCCACACCAGTTGTCTGTAGATATCCGCTATTTTCGTACATCTGAACAGCTTCCTTGAGAATGCTCGCAGTTTCTATCCAGATTTCATTAAATCCACGATCGATAATTTTACTTTCCAATTCTTTCAGTAAAAATTTACCCAAACCCTGTCCCCTTGCTGCTGGCAAAATATACATTTTGCGAATTTCCACAGCATTATTCCCGCGCTCAATCGGATAGTAAGCGGCTGTACCAACTATTTTATCCTGCCGTTCAACTACCCAAAATTCGCCACCTTGATTATGATAATGTAGTTCTACATCATAAACATCTCGATCTGCCCCGTGAGGTTCGCATTTTAAACCGTACTCTGCTAAAACATCCCGAATTAAATAGAAAGCCTCAGCGCGATCGCGCGTTTCCCAGGAACGAATTAAAAAATCCAGATGTTGGGTTTTCATGGGTGGTTGCAACCTATATTTATTTTTTGACTTTAGTAACTGTAAAATTAGCGATCTTTTGTATTTTACAGTCTTTAAATGCACCTAGATTTTAACTGTGAATTCTCGGTTCTGGATGAAGAATTGCCAGCAACTCGCTCTCAACTAAGGATAATTCCTCCAACCTCTGCATCACAATATCCCGAGCGAAATAAGTTGTTGCCAAAATCCAATATACACCGTAATGGCGCGCTTCCGAAGCCATCAAACTGCGGTAAAATTTAGCTAATTCCGCGTCGGGACAGCGATCGCCCAGCAACCCCAACCGTTCGTGACTGCGCGCTTCTATCAAACCAGAAACCAGCAAAGAATCCAAAAGTCTCTCCGGTTCCTGCTTGCGAATTTGGCAGGACAAACCAGCACCGTAGGGAGGTGCAGCCAAAGGGCCCAAAGCGATACTGCGCTGTTCTAAGCGCTGGTTGACTTGCTCGAAATGCTCTAATTCTTCGCGGGCGATCGCCGTTAGCATCCTCACCAATTTTTCCCTTGCTGGGTAGCGAAACATTAAATTTAACGCTACTCCCGCCGCTTTCCGCTCGCAGTGAGAATGGTCTAATAAGATTGTATCTAAATTGGCGATCGCCTGTTGCACCCAAGCTTCCGAAGTCGGCTGTTTCAAAAACTTAATAGTTGGCAGTGTTGAAGTCATACCATTTTAGATTTTAGATTTTAGATTTTAGATTAGGAATGACTGCTTCGATATGGGTTGAGAGTCTTTATATTGCAGGTTTGCAAAGCGCACCTTACCGCTTAATTATTTTGATCTAAACTCTTTTGGGGTGGGTACGCGAGCCCGCACTCAAAGTTAAAACTCAATGCACAACAGCTTAACAACCTAATTAGGTAAGGCTCCATGCACACCGTACCTTACCCCTATAAGTAGCGCATCAAACCATTCTACACAATTTTTCAAAGACCGCATACATATCACCAGCAAACTTTTTCGGATTCCACAGCGGCGACAAATTGGCTGCATCTTTAGATTTCACCAACTGTACTTTAATTGCGTTTCTCAATTCAGGCTCTTTACCGAATTTTATACCCAAATCCACATATTCCGACCAAGACCAAGCCACACCAGCTTCAATTCCCAAAGCCTGCAAAAATGAATAACCCATTCTCGACAAAAACTGCTCTCCTGTGCGAGTCACCACCGGCAAATTAAACCACAAAGCCTCTAAAGTGTGAGTCCCTCCGTTGTAAGGATAAGAATCTAACAAAACATCGGCCAACAAATAGATAATTCTGTGTTCTTCCTCAGTAGCAAACCTCGGCAAAAACTTAATTCGGTGCTTGCCGACTCCTTCAGCTTCGCAAGCTTGGTGATAGGCACCCTCAAACACAGCAGCATCGCCTAAAGCTTTGTGAATTAAAATACTGTTCGGCACTTGTTTGAGAATTGCAACTTGTGCTTTTACCAACTCGCGATTGAATTTTCTGCCGGGAGCGACGCACAGGTAAACTATCTGATCCAAACCGATCCGATTCGACTTTCTCAATGCAACCGGATCGACTCCATATCTATGAAACCCTGACACGGCTACAAAGGAATCAGGCATCCTAATTAGCTGCTCGTCATAATATTTTTCCCGCCCGGCTGGGTGCGAGTGCCAGTCTGTAAGAAAGTAATTTTCTGGTGATATGTAAGGGGCGTCAAATCCGAGCCAAGAAACACAAACTGGTGCGGGTTTTTGGTACAGAATCTCAGCGTGAACTGGTACGCTGAGAGAATCTAAATCGACTAAAACGTCCAATTCATCTTGCTGAATTTGGTCGATAATTTCTGCCGAATTGGCAAGTCCGTTCGGGTAATTTTTCGGAAAAGTCAGTTTGCCCAAACTTTCAAATTGCTCAGTGCGATCGTCAGGAACAATTCTTTCGGAAGCGTACAAATACAAATTGGGTGTGATGTCTGACAATTCGCGAATGATGTCAGCGCTGCACCAACCTACAGAATGGCGGCTGAAGTGATTGGACAAAAAGCCGATTTTTAACTTGCTGGATGGGGCATTTGGTTTGAAAGTGTAATTTGCGGGTTGAGAGAAATTAGGTTTGATACATTGGTCGATATACTTTTGGGCAATTAATCTGTAAAGTTTTGAGTTCGCCGCCAAGTCATCTCGCAAATAGGGCGTGCTGAATAAGAAGTTTGCATAAAGCGATTTAATTTCTACCGAACTAGCGGTTTCTAAGTTTTGCTGCAAGTACGACTCTAGCTCTAAAAATCGATCGCCCGCAATTTGATTCAATCCCGACACTTGATAGGTGCTGACGAAGTAAATAGCGGTCATAATTGGATCTGTTTCGGCACACATTTGGCTGTATTTGTGAACGGCTTGCCGCGCTGCCGCTAAATCGCTAGTATCTCTGAGGATGCCGCATAAATGTTGGTGAGCAGAAATAAAATCGGGTTTAATTTCTAGGGCTTTTTGAAGGTTGGGTATTGCGTCTTTAAATTTGCCTTGGTGGCGCAAAACTATGCCAATTTGACAGTATGCTTCGGCTAAATCGGGTTTGAATGCGATCGCCTGCTGCCATGCAGCCACCGCCTCATCTAACTTCCCTTGCCGCGCTAATTTATCTCCTAAATTTAAGTGAAAATCTACTTGAGCTAGATGGGGATTGAGTTCGAGAGCTTTTTGCTCGTATGCTACCGCTGCATCCGGCTGCCCCTGCTGTTTCAGTGCCCCGGCCAAATTCCAGTAAGCAGCAGCCAAATTCGGTTTAAGTTCGATCGCCTTTTGGTAATTGACAATCGCCTCCACCAAACGCCCTTGTTTGTACAGCATACTGCCCAAATTAGCATAAGCCTCAGCAAAATCGGGATTCAGGGCGATCGCCTCTGAATAAAACCGCATCGCTTCCTCAATTTGCCCGCTTGCTTGCTGCACATTGCCCATTGTCACGTAAGCCGCCGCCCAATCCGGTTGCAATTCCAGAGCTCGGCGACAAGCAGCGACGGCTGCTGCTAAATTGCCTTGAGAGTAATAGGTTTCTGCAACGACTGTCAGCGATGCAGCATCTTCTAATTCGGGTGTTTCGGATTGGTTGCGAAAATCGGAATTCATTTGGCGGCCTATCTGTGCTATCAAGTTAAAGGTTGAATCTATATTATTTTGCAGAGTAGCAGTTTTAGCGGAACTACGGGCGATCGTCACAGAGAATTTATGAGCGACAAGCAAGCGACACAGCGCCAACATAACATCAAGTGGAAACCAAACCTCCTGCTGGGGATACTCTTGTTAACCTTAGCAATTCCCTTACCCTTTGCCCAAAAGACGTTCGCACAGCAGCAGCAGACAGCCAGCTTTCGGCAGAAATTATTTCAAACGGCTCTTTATTTCACCCTATATTTTGAGGGCGGATTCAGCAATCACCCAGCCGATAAGGGGGGCAGAACTTATCGGGGTGTCTTGCAAACGGAATACAACGCTTACCGCTACAGTCGCGGGCTTCCGCCTCTCGACGTGACGCAGATGTCGGAAGCAGAGCTCCTAGAAATTTATAAACATTACTGGGATTCGAGCCTCTCGGGCACGATGCAGCCGGCTTTGGCGATCGTCATGTTTGACACCGCCGTTAATTTCGGTATTAATAACTCTATTACCTTTCTCCAGCAAGCGTTAGGATTGCCGCAAACCGGCGTTTTTGACTCGCGCACCAAGGAAGCATTGAAAGCCGCTAACAACAAAAATACGGCGCTGCAAATGATTAACGAACGGATTATTTACCGCTACAAACGGGTGCAAGAAGATCCGACTCAGATGGCTTTTTTCCGGGGTTGGCTGAGCCGAGATTACAGTTTGTGGGGCTACGTGAACAAGCTTAAAAATTAAGCCGATTCATTTGTAAATAGGCCTTTGAGTGCGGGCTAGCAGGGCCCATCCCACAAGAAAATTTAATATTTGTGGAACAGGCATCTTGCCTGTTGCTGATATTGGTGCGACAGACCGGAAAGCCTATTTTTTAGAAATTATCGGTTGCGAAACTCTACTTCGTTGCGATCGCACATGGCGATCGCATTAGAGTAATCTTTAAAAGCATTGTCCAAATTTCCCACCAAACAGAGCCGCGGCCTCGGTGCAAAAACAGGCTAGTGGGATGGATCTAGCTGTAGGGGCGGGTTCACCAAGAATATATAACTATGACCAACAATCTACATAAACCCGCCCTCGCCCATCAAGTGAATTTGAATCTAAAGCAACACAAAATCCGATTCAGTAATCGAACTATTCAATCCCGTAAATGTTGCCAAAACTCGATTAGTTGATATAACTTTCAGCAGCGTTCCTCCAGCAGTTTGACTAATTTCTAACTGCTGGAAAGTCAAACCGTTATCGATCGCAAATTTATCCATACCTAACTCAAAATCAACGATTGTATCTGAACCGCTACCTGAATTTAACAAAAAGCGATCGCTCCCGCTACCTCCAATCAGAAAATCGTTGCCATTTTCGCCGCTGAGGAAATCATCTCCCAAACCACCAACCAAAGTATCGTCTCCCTTCCCACCGTACAAACTGTCATTGCCGATATCGCCGTCCAAAATGTCAGCACCGCGGCCTCCAAATAAGATGTCATCGCCATCGCCACCTGTCAGCGTATCGAGTCCCCGCCCACCGTAAATGCTGTCATTGCCAGCGCCACCATCGAGGGAATCGCTAGCTTTTCTAGAACTGATAAAATCGTTACCGCTGCCGCCGATTAAAGTATCGCTATCATCAGTACCGACAAGATTTTTGCCCTCATCACCGAGAATTTCAATATCGGTATTGCCAACTTCAATAACATCGACTTCGACAACCGGAGTAGGGGCTGGAGTAGGGGTTGGAGTCGGTAGTGGATTTCCTTGAATTTTGGCAGTTAAAAATTCGCCAGTATTTTCGGAAACTACCTCGGCGATGGGTTTTGTGCCGGCGGCGGCTGCTTCGAGGGCGATCGAACTTTCACCTAATGCTACTTTTTGGACTTTGGCAATTTCCGAGGGAATAAACTCAGGCAAAAAGTTAGATTTAACTTGATCCGTGCTTTGATTTGCCTCAGCCGTTACCTTCGCTGCTTCTGGCGCAAGTTCGGAAAGTTTTTGAGTGTCGAGATTAGTGTCAGCTTGTTTGATATTGATAACAGATTGCTGGATAATGCTTTCTACTTGTGCCGCATCATTCAAATCCAGGGAACCGCCGGATTTGATTTTATTGTTAATTGCCCCGACAACAGCTTTGGTAATTGCATCATTATCCGCCGCAGATGCACCGTCGATTAAACTGCTGGTTTGGATAATGACATTTTGAACTTTGGTCATGCCGACTAAAGTTTCAGCGCTGCCTGGTTCATTTTTGGCTGTAGATGCGATCGGATCTAAGTCTAGTAAATCGACTTCCCCAGGAATAAACAAAGCAGATTTAACTTGTGACTCCGCTTCAGTTTGCGACATTCCCCCAGCCATCAAATCAGTTATTAAACTGGTTAATGGATTAACAACTGCGGCATCAGCAGGTGCAGAAAGAGAATTTTCTAGAGGCAAACCAGTAGCAGTATCCGTCCCACCGAAAGCAACTAAATTGCCTTCTTCTGGATCTATTTTTCCATTTTTATTCTTGTCGAAATTATCCAAGGAAACCTCAAGCTTATATCCACCATTAGAGTCAGTAGTAGTTGAGGGTTCATTTGTATCTTTAATGCCATTTTTGTTGGCATCTAAAAATACAGTCGCGCCGGAAATGTAACCGTCAAAAACTGAACCCACGAGAGCTGGACCTACGGCACCTAAGGTAAAATCATCGCCACTCAAGGTTAAATTGGTAAATAATATATTTTGGAGAAACGATTGGGACGCTATATATGATACGATGGCCTCGTTTACGATCTCTTCCTCCGTTTTGACCGAAGAGTTCGTAGCAGATCCGCTATTAGAGTTAGTAGTAGTTGATGGATCGTTATCGCTATTGGTAGCAGTGACATCGGCTGCGTTTAATCCGGAGTAATCGCGATCGGCGCTAACAGCAGGTTCGGTAATAATGGTGTAAGTTTTATTTCCATCATCTACGCTATCGTCAACACCTGTTACCGTCACCGTCTGCGCTAGATCCCAATTAGTAGAAGTGAAAGTAACAGTTTCCGAGGAAATTACTCCCTCTGTCGCATTATTGCTACTCAAATCAATTCTGACATCGGCAGTCGGTTGGCTGTCGAGTTTGATGGTGAATTTGTCTGTGCCGCCTGTTTCTGTAGTTACTAATCCTGATGTTGGATTAATAATAATCCCTGGACTTTCAGATATCGGTGTTGGCGTCGGTGTCGGTGTCGGTGTTGGTGTTGGTGTTGGTGTTGGTGTTGGTGTTGGTGTTGGTGCAGTATCATTATCTTCGATCGCCGGTTTCAGTGTTGGCGTCGGTGTCGGTGTCGGTGTCGGTGTCGGTGTCGGCGTCGGTGTTGGCGTTGGCGTCGGTGTCGGCGTCGGTGTTGGCGTTGGCGTCGGTGTCGGTGTCGGTGTCGGTATAGTATCGTTATCCTCGATCGCCACTGTCACTCCTGGCACCACAATCTGGTTATACTTAGCATCAGTGCCGGTTGCGGTGTGAGTAATATTAGCGCTGTGCGTACCTTCCGCAATTGTATCGTCAACAGCTTTTACCGTAACGGTTTGAGCGATATTCCAATTATTGGGAGTGAAAGTGAGAGGGGCGGTCGGCTGAATTTGATTATCTGTTGTGAGATTGATGGTAACGGGGGCTGTTGGCTGCGACGTTAATTCGATCTCGTAACTGCCCTTCGCCCCACCTTCTGTAACTTCCATTTTGGCAAGACTAATAGAAACACCAGCCGTATCATTGTCTTCATTGCCAATATCACCATCCGCTACATCATCGTTTTTGTTGAGCAAAACCGAGACACTGTTAGATCCGTAGTTTGTCGTAACTAAGTCTGTCTTACCGTCAGCATTAAAATCACCAACAGCAACGAGATAGGGATCTGTCTGCGTGTTGGCGGCCACCCCAAAGCTGGTGGCAGCACCAAAACTGCCCGTACCATTTCCCAACAAAATGGAGACATGATTACGACCATTGTTCGTCACAGCTAAGTCTGACTTGTTATCGTTGTTAAAGTCTCCAACAGCAACTGTACCGGCACGTGTCCCCGCATTAAAGTTAGTAGCAGCCCCAAAGCTGCCTGTGCCTGTCCCCAACAGGATCGATACGTTGTCAGATCCGAGGTTTGCTACAGCTATATCTGACTTGTTATCCCCATTGAAGTCCCCTGTTGCGAGCCCGTACGGATAACTCCCCGCATTAAATTTAGTAGGAGTCCCAAAGTTGCCTGTACCAGTCCCCAACAAGACCCATACATTGTCAGTGTCAGAATAATAGTCTGTGACAGCTAAGTCGAGCTTGCCGTCAGCATTAAAGTCTTCCAGGACGACAGACCTTGGAAAAAGGTCTCCCCCATTAACTTTAATAGGAGCCCCAAAGCTTCCTGTACCAGTCCCCAACAGACTCGATATATTGCCAGAATCGTGTATCGTAACTAAATCTAGCTTGCCGTCGCTGTTAAGGTAGCCCACACCAATAGCATAAACACGATCGGAGCTACCATCATCTGCCCCCGTATCAAAGCTCGTGGGAGTGCCAAAGCCACCTGTGCCATTTCCCAACAGGATGGCTACCCGGCTTTCTTTTCCACTAATCCACATTGAAGCTATGTCCAGGTTGCCGTCGCTGTTAAAGTCTCCTAATGCCAAAGATATGGGAGAAAGTCCGATGTTAAAGTTGGTGGCAGTGCCAAAGCTGCCTGTGCCTGTTCCCAAAAGAATGGAGATGTTGTTAGATCCGTTATTAGATGTGGCGATATCTGGATTACCGTCTTTGTTAAAGTCTCCTACAACAACGGAATTAGGATTTTTACCGACAGGGAAGTTGGTTGCGGTACTGAATAGAGACATGATTATACCTCTTAATTGACAGGAGTAATTTCTTATTTTTGGAGCTTTGAAGTCGAATCTGCTATGCCTAATTCGGCAACGTATTCTCTAGTTAAAAATTGTAAGGGATATAATTAAACAAATCGCCGATCAAGACAAGTCATAAAGTTCATAACTTAAAGTCATAAAAGTCATATTTGTAAAAATATATTGCAATTTACAGACAAATTTGACAGTTTATAGATTTGCCCGTCTGCTGCCAAATCTCTTTTAGCTGGTCGCAATCTCAGTCCTCTTTGAGAGGACTTGCGCTATGAGACAGGGTTTCTAACCCCTGGCGGACTTGCGGATTCACCAACAATTTTCGCCTGCAATAGTTTGTGCCATCACCCATAAACCCGCCGGGGAATCAATTCCCCGTCTCATAGGGAAAGTCGGTTAAAAACCGACTGCCAAACCTAATATTAGATCGTTGCAATCCCAGTCCTCTTTGAGAGGAATTGCGCTATGAGACAGGGGTTTCTAACCCCTGGCGGACTTGCGGATTCACCAACAATTTTCGCCTGCAATAGTTTGTGCCATCACCCATAAACCCGCCGGGGAATCAATTCCCCGTCTCATAGGGAAAGTCGGTTAAAAACCGACTGCCAAATCTCTTTTAGCTGGTCGCAATCTCAGTCCTCTTGAGCGAGGACTTAAGCTACTCGCTGTGGGAATTAATTCCCACAGCGAGCTTTCGGTTGAAGCGATCGCGCCTCGATCGCCCATTCGATCGCCCTTTACTCTCTAAATCAAAGTGAGATTAGCATTCACAAAACTTCCAAAAAGTTGGTCTGGTTTCACCGAATTAACCACAGCCAAAACTTGACCGGAATCCGCAACTCGAATGACAGTGCTGCAATCAACCTCGTCCAGTCGCAAGTTATTAAAGGTCAAATTTCCTGTAAGTCCGATCGCATCAATTCCCACCTGAAAATCGGCAATTAAATCAGCAAAATTTGCATCCGCTGGCGCTCCATTTTGGCGCACCACAAACAAATCACTTCCCGGCCCGCCAACTAAGGTATCTTGAGCCAAATCGCCGCTCAGCGTATCATTTCCTTCCCCGCCAAACTGCACATCCAACCCTTTGCCGCCGAACAGAAGATCGTCGCCATTGTCACCGATAACAGTATCATTACCTCGATCGCCCCTGAGTCGATCGTTCCCATCGCGCCCGACAATTAAATCGTTATCCTTGCCACCAAAAATAACATCATCGCCAGCAGCACCATCGATCGTATCGCTGCCGGGATTGCCAAAAATGCGATCGTCCCCATCACTTCCAAACAAACTATCGGCAGCATCCAAACCCAACATCGTGTCATTGCCCCTGCCGCCATTGATACTATCTTCACCGCTAGTACCAAACAGCAAATCATCTCCTGAATTTTCCAAAATCACGATCGGGCCGGGCTCCAATACAGGCATCGGTATCGATATCGGTGCCGGACATGATTCCGTTGGAGTTGGAGTCGGAGTCGGCTCGGGCGTTGGCGTCGGCGCAGGCGTTGGTGTTGGAGTCGGCGTCGGCTCGGGCCCTGGAGTCGGAGTCGGCTCGGGCGTTGGCGTCGGGGCAGGCGTTGGTGTTGGAGTCGGAGTCGGCTCGGGCGTTGGTGTTGGAGTCGGCGTCGGCTCGGGCGTTGGTGTTGGAGTCGGAGTCGGCTCGGGCGTTGGTGTTGGCGCAGGCGTTGGTGTTGGAGTCGGAGTCGGCTCGGGCGTCGGCGTTGGAGTCGGAGTCGGCTCGGGCGTCGGCGTCGGCGCAGGCGTTGGTGTTGGAGTCGGCTCGGGCGTTGGAGTCGGCGTCGGCTCGGGCGTTGGGGCGGGCGTTGGAGTTGGTGCAGGTGTTGGTACTGTCAGTACAGGTGTAGGAGTAGGTGGAGGTGGAGTTGGAGGCGTTGGCGGAGGCGTTGGCGTCGGTGGAGTTGGAGGTGTCGGTGTGGGAGGTAGCGGTTGCGGCGGTGGCGGTGGAGGCGAGACAGCAAAACTACTGAAAATTTGCGTGCTGCTAAAATTTCCCACTGTTTGGATGACGCCAGCACCAGGAGTAGTCCCTGTTTCCGTCGCAAAGAAGTCAACAATCTCTATATCTCGACCGTCGATCGTACCATCTTGATTTAAGTCAATTACTAAACTCGTGCCATCTCGTCCCAATCCCGTCGCGCCAGGAGCTAAAGTAAGCGATAGCGTGACTCCCGGAATACTGAGGGAATTTGTGCCGCCAATGTCTGAAATGATGCTACCTTGAGCCGTCGTGCCATCCAACTGATAAAAATCATTGCCCGCCCCTCCTAGCAAGAAGTCAGCACCACCACCACCAACCAGAGTATTGTTACCCTCATCCCCAAACAAAAAATCATTGCCCAACCCCCCATTTAAAGAATCATCGCCAGCATCCCCGCCCATAAAATCATTGCCCGCCCCGCCATTGAGCAAGTCTTTACCATCACCGCCAAACAGCAAGTCATTCCCATCGCCACCAGACAGGAAGTCATCGCCAGCCAAACCATCTAAATAATTAACGCTTGTATTTCCCGTCAGAGAATCATTACCGCTGCCGCCGAAAAGATCTTCAATGTTAATCAGACTGTCCGTTCCCTGTCCCGTTGCCGTCCCGGTTGCCAGATTAGCAACTATCAGTCCAGTTGCTGTTGCGTAAGAAACAAGGTCAACACCTTCTCCACCATCAACCGTGTCATCGCCAGCCCCTCCACTCAGAACATCATTGCCAGCCCCCGCATTCAGGATGTCGTTACCCTCATCACCTAACAAGAAGTCAATACCTTCTCCACCATCAACCGTGTCATTGCCAGCTTCTCCAAGCAGGAAATCGTCTCCCAATCCACCGCCGAGAAAGTCATTGCCATCACCGCCAAAGAGGAAGTCAGCACCATCCAATCCCAACAGAGAGTCATCCCCAGCGAAACCATCTATAACATTGGTGCTAGTATTTCCCGTCAGAGAATCTTTGCCGCTGCCACCTTGAATGTATTCAATACCGATGAGAGTATCGGTTCCCTCTCCTGTTGCTATCCCTGTTGCGAGATTTACCAGCACGGCAGTTGTTGTTCCCGCATAGGAAACAAAGTCAAAACCATCTCCGCCGTCAATCACATCGCTGCCAGAACCTCCAGTCAGAAAATCGCTGCCATCTCCTCCAGAAATTGAATCATCGGCATCGAAACCCGCGAGAAAGTCAGTACCATCCCCGCCATCTAGGGAATCTTTGCCAGCACCGCCAAGTATTACATCGTCGCCCAATCCGCCTAGAAGCGTAGCAGATTTGTTCGCACCGGCGAGAGTTTCAAGGCTGATGAGACTGTCATCTCCCGCGTCACCAAAAATTAGGTCATTACCGCCAGTGCTGCCGAGAAAATCATTGCCTTCACCGCCGCCGAGAGTCGAATTACCGAGTCCGTCAATTAGGGAATCATCGCCCAGTCCGCCAACGATCGAGTTATTGCCTTCATCGCCGAACAGAAAGTCTCTACCTCCTAGCCCGACGAGGCTATCGTTTCCTGCTGCTCCGAATATGTCGTCATTGTTCGCAGTTCCTGTTAGTAGAGTGTCACTGTCATTGGGTGCAAAAATAAATGCCATGACTGAATTTCCTGATGTGATGTTGTTAGTTTTGAATTGTTTGCTACTTAAATACGAGTTCGAGCTGATATCTTGCACCTGTTGCAGAAACCGGGTTTCTGGTCAAAACTCTGCCACAAACTCAATATTTTTATTCAGAAACCAGGTTTCTATATCGGTTATTGAAAATGGCACAATATCTCAGTTCGATCGCACCTATAAACTCGTGCACAGACATAATTAAATAAACTATTTCCTAAGTCAATTCATAAAGTTCATAACTTAAAGTCATAAAAGTCATATTTGTAAAAATATATTGCGATAGTTAGACAAGTTAGCAATATTCAGCTAAATCCTATATAACAGTAATTACACCACAGCCCATTAAAAATCTGTTTGTAGTTGCGCTTAATCGCCGGCCCAATATCGCAACTAGAAAAATCGGAATTAGGAGCAAAAAAATGGTCAGCTTGAGTACAATTAGCTTAAAGCATGAAATTATGACAGTAGAAGAAGCAATAATTATTTTGGACAATCTGGTATACGAACACACGGAAAAACACCTGAGTCGGTTGCAACAGTCGATAATTCGAGGCGTTGTAGGGGGTTTGACGTACCAAGAAATTCAGGAAAACGATCCGATCGCCCGCGGGTACACAGTCGGCTATCTGGGGCGTTATGTCGGCTACAACTTGTGGAAAGACCTCACCAAGGTACTGAAGCAAGCAGAAATTATTGGGCAAGAAGAAAGAGTCGTCGGAGCAAATCTTTGGGACTGCATCATGAGATCTGTACAAAAAGGCACACAACCAGCTAATTCTCTCGATCCGATATTGCAAAAGCTGCTGCGGATGCGCTACCGAATCAGAGAACATTTGGTGAACACGGAGTACAGCGACACCTATCTCGCTGAAGATGAAAATTTGCCCGATCGACCTTTGTGCCTTGTCAAGCGCCTGAAAAGCCAGTCGGAAAGAACCAGCCAGTTATTCGATCGAGAAACGCGGGTTTTATATCGATTGGGCCAACACGATCGGATACCAGAATTGTTAGCTCGCTTTGAAGAAGATGGATATTTTTATTTAGTCTATCAATTCATCGAAGGGCAACCCTTGTATCAAGAACTAATCGAAGGTCAACCGTGGGAAGAACATCAGGTTATCGGTTTGTTGAAAGATATCTTGGAAGTGCTTGTTTTTGTTCACAAACAAGATGTAATTCACCGCGACGTTCACCCTCAAAACTTAATTAGGCGGACATCAGATGGCAAGATTGTATTAATTGACTTTGGGGCCGTTAAAGAAATCAACACTTCACAAAACAGCATCGGTCAAACGAAATCGCGCGGCGGTACTCAGCAAGACTACATTCCCCCCGAACAAGCCATCGGTTCACCGAAATTTTGCAGCGACATCTATGCTGTCGGGATTATCGGGATTCAAGCCTTGACAGGAATGCGCCCGAAACAACTCAGAGTTGATAATTTAGGCAATCTCATTTGGCAAAAAAATGCAACTGTCACTCCGGAGTTGGCTCGCGTTTTAGACCAGATGGTGCTGTACGCTTTCCCCCAGCGTTACCCGTCAGCAGCCGAAGCTTTGGAAGCACTTCAAAACTTGGAAGTTAGCAGTTAGTAGTTAGTAGTTAGTAGTCAGTTGACTGTTGACTGTTGTCATTAGTTGAAGAACTAAACCCAACACCATTGTAAGCGAGCATCTTTAGGGACACGGCATTGCCGTGTCCTTAACAAGTTCTGGTTAATAATTGGTATAAGATTCAGGAATACAGCAAAATTTTTTAACAAATAATCATAAGTTATTTAGTGCATATTGTCAAGTTTTCAAAAGAACAGTTGAGCGTAACTTTTTTGCCGATCGCATTTCCCACAGCCGCATCAGCCGATTTACAATGCGATCGATCTTAGACCTCTTGCAAAAATAGCTGGGACAGGCCGGAGAGCCCGTCCCACAAAAAGTTTTTTCTCTTGTGGGATGGACTCTGGAGCCGGTCCGAAAATTTGATCGAAAGGACTTTTGCAAGAAGTCTCTTGTTGCCGATAGATTCATCCGCCACCTTTATCCATCAATGGGCTGAGTAAAAACACTCGGTCTCGCCAATGAATCGGGCGCTAATTTCCGAGCTCGAAGGGACACGGAACAAGGAACAAGGAATTTTTTGTTTTAACTTACAAGAAAGAAAAATTGTTGCACCCTGCCGAATGCTTTCTACGTAAGAGCCTTAAACCTTCTGTTGACTATATCTCTTAAGTTAGATAAAATAATTCATATTTTATGCTTAACAGTTTTAAGAAAATCTTAAGCAGCTTTGTATAGCCGAAAACAATCTACCTACAGTGTTGATTGTTACCGTGGATACGTAAGAACCCAAATAATTTGAGGGATCGAGAAATTGGAACTTTTTGAACGAGAAAAACAAGTGCAAAGGTCTTCAACTGCCATTACGAAAGTCCAGTCTTTTTCCAAAAAAGCTAGTGTTGCAGTAATCGCGATCGGCTGTGCAGTCATTTTGGGTTGGATCTTCGATGTGCAACTATTAAAGAGCATTCTTCCCGGACTCGTGACAATGAAAGCCAATACTGCGATCTGCTTTATTTTGGGGGGGTGTTCTCTGTTCATCCAACAGATCCGGCGCGCAGAATTAATAGCAAGAAAGCATCAAAAAATTATTAATTTTTTAATTTACATCTGCTCATTTTTAATTATATTAATTAGCTTTTTAACCCTACTTCAATATAGCTTTAATTTAGACTTGGGCATCGACCAACTGCTATTTAAAGAAAGTTACACATTGACAAGCCACGGAACACCAGGGCGGATGGCACCAAATACTGCTACTGCTTTTTTATTGCTGGGAATATCCCTGCTGCTGCTGTCAGAAAGTCGCCCTAAATATCTGCGGATTCAAATCTTAAGCTGTTGTGCATTTTTAATTGCATTTATGGGTTTGATAGGCTACCTCTACGACAAAGCTTTATTCTACAGGATTGGCGATAATACAGGCATGGCTTTGCACACGTCCGCAGCATTTATGTTGCTGAGCTTTGGCATTTTATTTACTAATCCAGAGCGAGGATTGATAGCAGTAATTGCGAGCGATCGCGCTGGCGGCATCATGGCGAGGCGCTTGTTGCCGCAGGCAATCATTATCCCGCCTTCAGTCGGTTATTTCATCCTATCGGGAGAGCGGTTACAAGCATACACCCCGGAGGTAGGAATATCGCTGTTGAGCGTATTGAACGTGATGATTTTTACAGTTCTGATTTGGCAGAATGCCAAAACTCTCTGTACCGCAGACCGGAAGCGCTATCGAGCGGAACTGGAACTGAGGAAAGCTAAATCAGACTTAGAAACTCAAGTTGAGAAACGGACTCTCCAACTGCAACTCGCCAACGAGCAATTGCAGCAGCAAATTCTCGACAGTCAAACAACTAAGCAGGCGCTGCAAAACAACTACAACCTATTGCTGACAGTCATAAACAGTACGCCAACAGCGCTATTTGTCAAGGATCTTCGGGGCCGTTACATGATGCTAAATGCTGCGGGAGCCAGTATTATTGGCAAGTCGGTAGACGAAATTATCGGCAAAGACGACAGCCAGTTATTTCCGGCGGAAATTGCGGACAATATTAGGAAAACCGATCGCCCAATCATGATAGCGGGAAAAACCCAAGCGATCGAAGAAGAACTGCCAGTTAAAGGCCATTTGCGGACATTTCTTTCAACAAAAAGCGCTTACCGGGACGGGCAAGGAAATATCAGCGGTATAGTTAGCATCGCTCGGGATATTACTGAGCGCAAACAAGCTGAACTCACCAACAGAAGTCTGGCAGCAATTCTGGAAGCAACGCCGGATTTTGTAGGTATCTGCGACCTCGAAGGACGCGCCATTTACATCAACAAAGCAGGCAGAAAAATGGTGGGTATAGAAGAAAACGAAGATATATCCAACCGACAAGTTGCAGAATTCAGCGCAGTGTCAGCCCGCAGCACTTTGAAGCAAGCGATCGCCACCGCTGTTTCCGGAGGCTTTTGGAGCGGAGAAACCGCCTTCGTGTCAGCATCGGGACTCGAAATTCCCGTCAGCCAAGTCATCATCTCCCACTCCGCACCGGGCGGCAAACTCCCATACATTTCGACGATCGCCCGCGACATCAGCGATCGCTTCCAAGCTGAAAAAGCGCTGCAACTGTCTCAAGCTCGTTTCGCCGGCATTGTAGAAATTGCCGACGACGCGATTATTTCCGTGGATGCGGAGCAAAAAATTATCCTGTTCAACCAAGGTGCAGAACGGATTTTTGGGTGGACGGCTGCAGAGGCGATCGGGCAATCCCTGAACCTGCTGTTGCCCGAAGCTTTTGCCGCCTCTCACTGCCACCTGGTCAGCAATTTCGGCGGCTGCGCTAAACAAGCCCGAAAAATGGGCAACCGCAAAGAAATTTTCGGCCGCCGCCGAGACGGTACTGAATTTCCAGCCGAAGCTTCTATTTCCCAACTCGAAGTTGCAGGCGAAATCATATTCACAGCCATTTTGCGCGACGTGACAGCCAGTCGGCAAGCCGAAGAATTTGTGCGTTTGAGCGAGGAAAGATACCGATCGCTGGCAATGGCCACGGCACAGATGGTTTGGACGACAAACGCTAGCGGAATCTTCGACAAGCCTCAGCCTGATTGGATAGCTTATACGGGCATGAGCTTGGAAGAGAAGGACAACTGGATAGAAGCAGTGCACCCAGAAGACCGCGATCGCACCATACAAGCTTGGAAGCGCGCCATAGAAACACAAAGTCTCTACGAAGTCGAGCACCGCTTGCGGGCTGCAGACGGCAGCTACAGACACTTCTGGGTGCGGGGCGTCCCACTTTTGGACGCGGACGGCAGCGTTCGCGAGTGGGTGGGCACTCACACCGATATCAGCGATCGAGTCCAAGTTTTGGAAGCACTCAAGCAGTCCGAGGGACAGTATCGAGCGCAAGCAGCCGAGCTCGAAAAAGCTGTCCGCGAGTTGCACCAAGCTCAAACTCAACTAATCCAAACCGAAAAAATCTCTTCTCTCGGGCAGCTAGTCGCCGGCGTCGCCCACGAAATTAACAATCCGATTAACTTTATCTACGGCAACATCACCCACGCCAGCCAATACGCCGCAGACTTGCTCGGTTTGCTCCACCTTTACCAGGAAAAATACCCAAATCCCGTCCCAGAAATTGTAGAAGCAGCCGAAGATATTGAAGTTGATTACTTAATGGAAGACTTTACGAAGATTTTGGAATCAATGAAAGTAGGAGCCGATCGCATCCGCGACTTAGTTGTATCCTTACGCAACTTTTCCAGACTCGACGAATCGCAGATGAAGCTAGTAGACATTCATGAAGGAATCGAAAGCACTTTGCTAATTTTGCAGCACCGGATCAAAGCTAATGTAGTTCGTCCGGCTATTGAAATTATCAAAGAATACGGCAATTTTCCACCAGTCGAGTGCTATGTAGGTCAGCTCAACCAAGTATTTATGAATCTTTTAGTAAATGCGATCGACGCCATCGAAGAGTACAACAATCATGATTCAAACGAAATAGAAATCTCTTTTCGACCCAAGATAATTCGGATTAGCACGAGTGCGAATTCAGACACAGTAACAATTCGGATTGCCGACAACGGCAAGGGAATCAATCAAGAAGTTATTCACAAGTTATTCGACCCATTTTTTACTACTAAACCAGTCGGCAAAGGCACAGGCTTGGGACTGTCAATCAGCTATCAGATTATAGTTGAAAAACACCGAGGCAAATTGCAGTGTATTTCCGTGCCCGGGGAAGGTGCAGAGTTTGTTATAGAAATTCCCATTTCCCAGAAAGTATCAGCGCTGGCTGCCGAAAACACAAAGGAAACGGTCAATCTATTTTAGATTTTAGATTTTAGATTTTAGATTTTAGAATTGACTTGCGCGAGATAAATTCGGGGGCTCCTTTATCGGATACAGGTTTTTTATTTCTGGGTCCTGAGTGTGCGAAGGAATGAATCCGGGGGCTTGTATCCTGGATGCTTTCGGTCATTAATCATTAATTTCAAGGCTGACCCATCGGGGGGGCTAAAAGCCTGGTTTCTACGAGTTTTGCGTTGAGTGACGAGAAATATAGCAAGAAACCGGGTTTCTGAGGTAGCGAGTGCATCCAGGACTTGCATTTGGATCTCGCAGTCTAAAAACCTTGACTTTCAGGGATGCCGATAGTCTCCTCTTGTCGATCGCCCTAAATCGAAATAATTCTTTACAATAAAAAAGTAACATTCCAATTAACTTTGACAAATTCCCTTGAAAATGCCTGTAAACCAACTTTCTCCCACAACAGCCTCCACCGAGACACAGACACTCGACTTTGACATAGCCATCGTCGGAGGCGGCATAGTTGGGGCAACCTTAGCCAGCGCCTTAAAAGATTCCGGCTTAAAAATCGCCATAATTGAAACCCAACTCCCCGCAGTCGCAGCAGCCAAAAAACAAGCCTATGCAATCACCCTGCTATCAGGAATGATTTTAGAAGGCATCGGCGTATGGCAACAAATCTTGCCGCAAATCACCACCTTCGAGCAAATTAGCCTCTGCGACGGCGACTATCCCGGTGTTGTCGAATTCCACCGCCCAGACTTGGGAAATACTGGCAAATTGCCCGTACCAAAAACAGCTTTAGGTTACGTTGGCGAGCACCGAGTCATGCTGTCAGCTTTGCACGAATGTTTGGCAGAAAACCCGAATTTCAGTTGGGTTTGTCCGGCGGAAGTAGTCGAAGTAAAATATTTAACTAATTGCGCCGAAATAGTAGTCAAACAACACGGCGAAACTCGCACAATTCGCACTAAATTATTAGTCGCCGCCGACGGTTCGCGATCGCGCATCCGCACCGAAGCCAACATCAGCACTCGCGGCTGGAAATACTGGCAATCCTGCGTTGCTATCACTATTAAAGCAGAAAAACCGCACAATGATATCGCTTTTGAGCGCTTTTGGCCGAGCGGCCCGATGGGAGTATTACCATTACCGGGGAACCGCTGTCAAGTAGTTTGGACAGCACCCCACGCGGAAGCGAAAGCTTTGCAACAAATGGATGAAAAAGAGTTTTTAGGTTTGTTAGAACATCGCACGGGCGGGCTTTTAGGGCGTTTGGAATTGGAGAGCGATCGCTTTTTGTTTCCGGTGCAGTTAATGCAGAGCGATCGCTACGTTTTGCCCAGATTAGCGCTAATTGGGGATGCGGCCCACTGCTGCCATCCCGTGGGCGGCCAGGGATTAAATATGGGCATTCGAGACGCTGGGGCGATCGCCCAAATCTTGCAGCAAGCGCACCAAAAAGGCGAAGACATCGGCGACTTGCGAGTATTGAAACGGTATCACAACTGGCGCAAAAAAGAGAATTTAATCGTGTTAGGATTTACCGATTTTCTAGACAGATTATTTTCCAATACTTGGCTGCCAATTGTAGCATTTCGCCGCTTCGGATTGTGGTGTTTGCGGACAATTCCGCCTGTGAGGTTTTTAGCCTTGCGCTTGATGACTGGTTTGATGGGGCGGCCGCCAGAATTAGCGCAAAATTAGAAGAAACCTGGTTTTTTCCTATGTTGCTTGCACTCTAGCGGTGTTGCCACATCCGCCAGGGGTTGAAACCCCTGGCTAATAGCGAAAGTCGGTTGAAACCGACTGAAAAGCTGAGATAAAAATCAAAAAATCTTTAGTCCTCTTTAAGAGGACTTTTGCTATGAGACAGGGGTTTCAACCCCTGGCGGACTATCGGGCTAACCGAGGTTTCTCGCCACTCGCACGATCGAAGAAACCGGGTTTTTTCCCATCTCTTCGCCTGTAACCAAATATTCTCGAAAAAATCCGGTTTCTGGCCACCCATCGATGAATCATGGTAAATAAACATCCGTGTTACTGACAACTCCCCACAATGGAAGAAACCCGCGCCCAAGCTTATGTGCAATTGATTGTGACACTCCTGAATTGCCCCAACGGTGAGAAACTGCAGATTTTACAGGCTAACTTAGAATTGGTAGATTCGGGGTTTCTGCAAGTTTGCGAGGTAGTAGCAGAAAACTTGGCAGAGGAAGGATAGAAAAATGGGAGTAATTAATTTTTTACGAAATCTTGCCAGTCAGATAGGGCAATTCTTGGGGATGAACGATGACGGAGATCTGGAAGAAACCCGCGCCCAAGCTTATCTGCAATTGATTCAGACACTGCTGACTTGTCCCAACGGTGAGGAACCGCAGATTTTACAGGCTAACTTAGAATTGGTAGATTCGGGGTTTCTGCAAGTTTGCGAGGTAGTAGCAGAAAACCTGGCAGAGGAAGGACAGGAAAATCAGGCTAATTTTTTACGAAATCTTGCCAGTCAGATAGGGCAGTTCTTGGGGAGGAACGATGACGGAGATAGCGATCGCTCTGAAGGTGAAAATCCTCAAGAATATGCAAACTTTATCCTAGAATTATTGCAAGCAGAAGAAAGCTATAGCGGTATTCAAGTAATTTACCCGATACTAAAACAACGGCAACATCTCCTCAATTCGCATTTTGCCGAGACATTACAGCAAGGAACCCAGAATTTAATAGCTGGCGAAAATCCCGAAACAATTGAGTTCATTGTCGCCCTCATTGAAAATTTGAGTAGTCATATTTATCAATTTCCCCTTGGCAGTAGATTGGATAATCTTGAAATTGCCATTACTGGTTATCAAATAGTTTTAAATAATCGGGAACCGGGCAGCGAAAAATATGCTCAAACTCAAAATAACCTAGCCGTTGCCTACAGTGACAGAATCAACGGTTCGCGGGCTGATAATATCGAAAGGGCGATCGAGTTTTATCAAGCTGCTTTAAAAGTTCGTACCCTTGAGGATTTCCCCCAAGATTGGGCAATGACTCAAAATAACCTAGCCCTTGCATACAGTAACAGAATCAACGGTTCGCGGGCGGATAATCTCGAAAGGGCGATCGAGTTTTATCGGGCTGCTTTAACTGTTTATACCCTTGAGGATTTCCCCGAAAAATGGGCAGGGACTCAAAATAACCTAGCTGCTGCCTACAGTGACAGAATCAACGGTTCGCGGGCTGATAATCTCGAAAGGGCGATCGAGTTTTATCAGGCTGCTTTAACTGTTTATAAGCTTGAGGATTTCCCCGAAGATTGGGCAATGACTCAAAATAACCTAGCTAATGCCTACTTATACAGAATCAACGGTTCGCGGGCGGATAATCTCGAAAGGGCGATCGAGTTTTATCAGGCTGCTTTAACTGTTCGTACCCTTGAGGATTTCCCCGAAAAATGGGCAATGACTCAAAATAACCTAGGGGAAGCGTACAGAAACAGGATAAACGGTTCGCGGGCTGATAATCTGGAAAGGGCGATCGAGTTTTTTCAAGCTGCTTTAACAGTTCGTACCCTTGAGGATTTCCCCCAAGAATGGGCAGGGACTCAAAATAACCTAGCCGTTGCCTACAGTCACAGAATCAACGGTTCGCGGGCTGATAATCTCGAAAGGGCGATCGAGTTTTATCGGGCTGCTTTAACTGTTTATACCCTTGAGGATTTCCCCGAAAAATG
>NZ_JAUBSX010000009.1:54860-152197 GCF_036704885.1 Microcoleus sp. F4-D5
ATCTCGAAAGGGCGATCGAGTTTTATCGGGCTGCTTTAACTGTTTATACCCTTGAGGATTTCCCCGAAAAATGGGCAATGACTCAAAATAACCTAGCTGCTGCCTACAGTGACAGAATCAACGGTTCGCGGGCTGATAATCTGGAAAGGGCGATCGAGTTTTATCAGGCTGCTTTAACAATCATAACTCGTGAGGCTTTCCCGCAAAATCATGCAGTAACTTTATATGGTTTAAGCGATCTTTACCGAAGCAACCAGCAATGGCAACTAGCCTATGATAATTACGCCCTAGCGATGGAAACAGTAGAAATTTTACGGGGTGAGGAATCTGGGGATGAAAACAAACAGAAATTAGCCGAAGCATGGAATCAACTTTACCTTGGCATGGTAGAAGTTTGCATCGAACTGAAACGCTACACCGAAGCTGTGGAATATGCGGAACGTTCCAAGGCGCAAAACTTAATCGAGTTGCTATCGGTAAAAGATTTGTATCCCCAAGGAGAAATCCCTCCCGAAGTGCGCCAAGAGTTGCAACAGTTAAGGCTGAGAATTGCTGAGGAAAATCAACGGTTAAAACAAGCTGAAGAGAAAAACTACGACACCATCAACCAACTTCGCCAAGATTTAGCAGCAAAATATCCCTATACACCTCTCAATTTTGGTGATATTCAGCAGTTAGCAGGTCAAAAAACAGCAATTGTTGAATGGTACATTTTGAATAATATCTTTTGTGCTTTTACGCTCACCAATAACAACTCCCAACCACAATTCTTATCATTTAATGAATCAGATTTAGACAAGTTAACTGATTGGACAAATGAATATTTAGGAGATTATTACAGCAACAGCCAACAATGGCAAAACAGCCTGGGAACCAAACTAGCAAACCTCGCCCAAATTCTCCACATTGATGAAATACTCGCAGCCATTCCCGAAACTTGCGATAAACTAATCCTGATTCCCCACCGCTACCTGCATTTATTCCCAATTCACGCCCTCCCTGTCAGCGGGGAAATTTGGCAGCGCTTTCACCGCGACAACGAAAATTGCCCTCTAAATCCCTGTCTCGTTGACTGCTTCGACAATGGAGTTTCCTACACCCCCAGTTGCAAAATTCTCCACCAAGTCCAAAAATACAAACGGGGTAAATTCGATAAATTATTCGCCATTCAAAATCCCACAGATGACTTGATGGCTGCCGACATGGAAGTAGAAAGCATCAAAAACATCTTCCCCAGCCCAGAAGTATTAGCCAGCCAAGATGCCAAAAAAGGCGCCAAATCAAAGGAAACACTAGAAATCGCCGAAAGAGTCGCCGACAGCCATCATCTGTTCTTTTCCTGTCACGGTTTCTTCGACCCCAACGATCCGCTAAAATCGGGTTTGCAACTAGCCGACGGTACTCTCACCCTAGAAGAAATCATCTGCTATTTCAACCTCAGCGAATGCAGTCTAGTCACCCTTTCCGCCTGCGAAACCGGACAAGTCCAACTCGACAACACCGACGAATACATCAGCCTTACCAGCGGTTTCCTACTAGCTGGTAGTCCCAGTTTATACGTCACCCTGTGGTCAGTAAATGCCTTTTCCACAGCAATTTTACTCATCAAAACCTACGAAAACCTCTACCACCAACCGGGTAAACTCGCCCTAGCATTAAATCAGGCCCAAATCTGGGTACGAGACACCGACATCCAAGGCTTCCTCGACTGGACAAACCAAAGTCACCTTTTAGACGATACCTGGCGGCAAATCTTACAAGACTGCTTGGAAGAAGAGAAAGAAACTCAAGGAGTTAGTGCTAAAATTTATCAAAACCCCTATCATTGGGCCGGCTTCTGTGCCGCTGGCAAAGGAGAGCAAAACATGGCTAATAGCACCAGCAAACTAGAAATTTTCCAGGAATTAATTAAAGAATCAGATTTATTTGTTAACCTGAGAGATGCCCTAGTTTCTCTCAAAGGTAAATTAACAGACAATGATGAAGAGAATATCAAAATTATTGAGACTTGGTTGCAAGACAAACCAGAAATCAGGCGAAAATACAATACTAAGTTAATGCAAGCGGGAGTTAAATTAGGCAATAGAGCGCAATCAACTACCAAGCCGGGACAAGAAAGCCAAATATTGAAGGAAATCATAGAAAATCTTATTGTCGCCCCCGAAAAACCTCCCGAACAAAATAAAGATACGCCCTAGTCTCCATGAAAAACTTTAGTATCAGTGTTTGTTTTTTCCATCTAAATCAGACCTTGAATGAACCTCTCGATCGAGTTTCACCGCAAGCCGATTTAATCTGGGAAAATCTAATTAAACTCAGCGAAAAACTGCCTTTCACTGAACTAAAAGATTTGAAATCAAAATTAGCGTGTTATGAGTTCGATTCCGAATCAAATGTTTTCCAGCACAAAGGAGAATCATTAAATTTAATCAATCTCTGGCTGACCAAAGAACAACAGCCGATCGAACTTACTGCCATTAACCAAAATGGATTAGCGATCGGCGGGAAGCTGCAACCCTTTTTATTGAACGATACCTACGCCTTCGACTTAGCTTTATATCCCGAAAATCCCGATCGAGAAATCGCACCAGAAGAACTCTATTTATTTGAACCCAGCAGCCTCTTTTTAGACTGTTCCGAAAACACCCTCGGTGAAACCATCTGGTTTTACGGAGAAACAGCAGTAGGTGATGCAGAATGTCAAGATGCAGCCGATACATTGGTGACAAATTTTCTGAAAAACACTAAATTTACAGCTAGATTAGTCGATGAAGGTAAAGGTAAATTACTGAATGTTCCATTATTGGAATATGAAATTAAACAAGAAAATCAGCCGAATAAACTCTATAAGATTTTAGTCTGGATTAATAATCAAGCCATCAATCCAGACTTTACCTCAGCTTATGACAATTTATTTGGCGCGCTATGGACTCGCCACAAAATAGAATATGTCTACCCACAAGGGCGAGAAAGTTATAAAAAATCCCGAAAAATTTATAGCGAACTAGAAGCAAAAATTAAAGAATTCAAGCAAGATTTGCCTTTAGAAGAACTGCAAAAACTTCTGGAATCAATGCCAGAACTATCAATGCAGTATCAACGGCAACTGAGAAATCTGCAAGCGCATTATACCACAATTAAAACCAATCAGATAAACTATCAAAACTATTTGCAAGAATTCTGGCGATCGGGCGATATTCCCAGTTGGCGGGAGTTTGGCGAAAATACCTGCAAGCGCTATCTCGACCAAATAGAAACCTACCTCAGTTATATCCAGCCGGGTAAAGACTTGATCGGCGAATTTATCAATACATTGCGGGGTTTGGTGGAAATAGAACAAGCCAAGTCCGATCGCCAACTGCAACAAACTTTACAGAAAAAAGAGGAAAAAGAAAAAGAGCGCGATCGCAATTTACAAAACACGATTCAAGCAGTCGGTACCGGCATCGGTGTCGGAGTCGGCTTTGCCGGAATCGTAGCAGCCGGCTACCCCTTAATGGAAAAACCTTGGGATTTCCCTTCTCCCCAACATCCTCTGCTACCGCCGCATCCCTTCATTATTGCCGTTGTACTTAGTTGTTTATCCGGTGGAGGCTTGGGATGGTTGGCTTGGTTTTTCACTAAACGCCTCCTCAACGCTAAATCATCACCTCAGCAGACAAGTTTACCTAGTCCCCAAAATCAACTTCCCTCTGGGGATGTGTAATCGCCCTCTGCTTTCTTTGTTAATTACATTTTCGCAGTCATATTCTCGCGACTTACTGATAAATCTGTTTACTCTTTGACAACATCCATCAACTCTTCAATCAAAACATCGAGGGTGCGAGCTATTTTTTGAATGGATGTGATGTCAACCGTTGCTAGTCCTTCCGATCGCGCATAGTGCCTGACTGTGCTGTACGGAACCTCCGATCGATCGGCAACATCCTTTAGCGTCCATCCTTTTTCGTCAGCCAACTCTCGGATTCGGAACCTAACTAACCCCATTCTACTTGACAAACGATAACTATCTATGTTTTTAATTCAAACACAATAGTCGATCGACAGTTAAACAGTATTTTGTATGGTGCGGATCTGTCAGAAGTTCGATCGCACTTAAAGATATCTGATGAATCCGCACCCTACCGTACTCGATCGACTTTCTAGAAAAACCACTCAATATAAAACAACTGCCGACAGCCAAAACTGTCAACAGTTGTTTTACATATTCAATGCGGATGGCGAGACTCGAACTCGCAAGGACATAATGCCACACGCACCTCAAGCGTGCGCGTATACCAATTCCGCCACATCCGCTCTTTCTGGCACTCTCCGGGATTTTTTCGTTACGAGTTAAAGATTCACAGGTTGAGGTTCCTGACATTTAACTTGTGACTTGCCCTTTTGCACCGCCGATTTACAATCATAGCACCACTACCAGCAAAATGTAAAATAAATTTTTATGAACAATTTCTGGAAAACGATTATCCAGAACATACCGAAAGGCATTATTGTACAGAATATTGAGTGAATTAAGCAGCGAAGATGGGGTTCTCGAAAATTTTAATCGCTAATCGGGGAGAAATAGCTCTCCGCATACTGCGTACGTGCGAGGAAATGGGGATTGCCACGGTCGCCGTTCACTCCACCGTAGATAAACACGCCTTGCACGTCCAGTTGGCAGACGAAGCCGTTTGCATCGGCCCCCCCACCAGCAGCAAAAGCTATTTAAACATCCCCAACATCATCGCGGCCGCCCTGACGCGCAACGCCGCAGCCATTCACCCCGGTTACGGCTTCCTCTCGGAAAATGCCCGCTTTGCCGAAATCTGCGCCGACCATCAAATTACCTTCATCGGCCCTTCTGCTGCCGCGATGCGGGCGATGGGCGACAAATCCACCGCCAAAGAAACGATGCAGCGGGTGAAAGTCCCCACAGTTCCCGGTAGCGACGGATTGCTGGCGGACGAACACGAAGCTTTGTCGATCGCCCGCGACATCGGCTATCCTGTGATGATCAAAGCCACCGCCGGCGGTGGTGGCCGGGGGATGAGGCTAGTGAGAGAAGCATCCGAACTCCCCAAACTGTTCTCCGCAGCCCAAGGCGAAGCCGATGCAGCCTTCGGCAACCCCGGACTTTACCTCGAAAAATTCATCGAAAAACCCCGGCACATCGAAATCCAAATTCTCGCCGACAACTACGGTAACGTCATCCACCTCGGCGAGAGAGATTGTTCCATTCAGCGCCGACACCAGAAACTCCTCGAAGAAGCCCCCAGCCCAGCCCTCACCCAGAAACTCCGAGATCAGATGGGTCACGCCGCCGTCGCTGCAGCCAAATCCATCAACTACACGGGTGCCGGCACAGTCGAATTTTTGCTTGACAAATCGGGCAAGTTCTACTTCATGGAAATGAACACCCGCATCCAAGTAGAACATCCCGTCACCGAGATGATTACAGGCCTCGACTTGATAGCCGAACAAATTCGCATCGCCCAAGGCGAAAAACTGCAAATCAAGCAAAACCAAGTAATTCTCAACGGCCACGCCATCGAGTGCCGCATCAATGCTGAAGACCCCGATCGCAATTTCCGACCTCACCCCGGCAGAATCAGCGGTTATTTGCCTCCGGGCGGCCCCGGCGTGCGGATGGACTCTCACGTTTACACCGATTACGAAATACCCGCTTACTACGATTCTTTAATCGGTAAATTGATCGTCTGGGGGCGCGATCGACCTACAGCCATCCGGCGCATGAAACGCGCCCTGCGGGAATGCGCCATCACCGGCGTCCCCACCACGCTGGGCTTTCACCAAAAAATCCTCGATTCCCCCGAGTTTCTGTGCGGCGAAGTTTACACCAATTTTGTCGAACAGTTCTTGAACCAAAACACTCATTAGTCAGTTGGCAGTTGGCAGTTGGCAGTCAACCGCCAACAGTCAACAGTCAACAGTCAACCGCCAACTCTTACATCATCATCGTCAGCAGCCCTTGCTGACCTAGAATCATTTCTCGCAGCAAGCTACAGATACCGACCCAAATAATCGGCGTAATGTCCACCCCGCCGATCGGCGGTACAATCTTTCTAGTTACGGCTAAAAAAGGTTCCGTCGGCCAAGCAATCAGACTCAACGGCAACTTGCTTAGATTCACCTCGGGATACCAAGTCAGAACGATCCGAAAAATAAAGAGCAAAGTCATCAGCACTAGGACAGAGCCTAGAATCCAACTTGCAACGGTAATACCAGTCATGGGTCTTATCTCGAAATCTTAAGTTTTGTTAAGTCTGCTATTCATAATTTTAACCGTTTGACAGGTGCGATCGAAAGTATAAAATTAATAAAAATCAAATTGTTGTAACAAAGGCTTTGAATCTATGACTCCTTCTCTCGCGAACTTTTTGTACAGCCTGCTGGTGGGCGTGGCTGTGGTAGTGATTCCAACAACGGTCGCCCTGATCTTCATCAGCCAAAAAGACAAAATCAAGCGCACCTACTAAAAAGTCTGGGGGGCTTCGAGTCAGGCGTAAAAGTCAATTTTCGCCTGCACCTCAGGCCTTTTCCCGATCTGAGAAACCTCAGCTACCAGCAACTGTCAAGGCAAAACCTTCAGTTGACTGCCAAGCTGAGGTTTTTTCCCGTTAAACTCATTATTATACTCACTTCCCAAGCTGAAACCCTGACCGGACGCTGCCCCAGAAAGCACAGTCGGGATAACAGACTTAATGATAGATGTAAAATCTAACTCGCTAACATAGGAAAGACATAGGAGATAGGCTAATGGTCAATTTAGGATTGAACTGGAGCAGCCTGTTAGGGATCATCCTAGCAGTAGCAGGGGCAGGACTGTACTTTCTGCGATCGTGGCGTCCCAAACTAGCCCGAGACCACGATATTTTTTTTGCAGCAGTCGGCCTGCTGTGCGGCGGTATTCTGTTATTTCAAGGATGGCGGCTTGACCCAATTCTGGCCTTCGGTCAATTTCTGCTCACCGGTTCGGCAATATTTTTTGCAGCAGAAAGCATTAAGCTACGGGGAGCGACCACAGCCCAAGCCAAAAGTCGCGCTCAATACATAGATGAAGACCGACCTGTCAGCAACGCCTACGCTTACGACGGCTACGATGCCGACATTGAGCAGCTAGAACCAGAAGAAGACTATCCGCAGCGTCGTCGGATTAGAGGCAGCCAAGACTACCGTTCCTCCCGGGAAGCCGAGGACGACGAACCCCGCCGCCGTCCCTCGAATCGCAACGGCAGCGTTAACACCACCAAGCCCGACTCGCCCGATCGACGATCGTCGCGCAAACGTCCCTCTCGCCCAGAAGCCCCGCCCGCCCAAGAGTCTGACAACTGGGACGTTACAGACAACCCCGAAGAAAGACCGGCCCGCAGCCGCAGCAGTCGCCCCCCTGCTTCGGAAAACCGCAGATCCGATACCCCGCCGAGAACCAAAAAACCCCGTCCTGCAGAAACATCGAGGTCTCGCCCCAGCAACCGCGACGTGGAAGCACCGCCGTCAGATTACGTGGAGTATCGACCTGTAGAATACCCGGAAGACCAACCGGATAATTCCCCCAGTTTCGACAAATAGGCAAACACTCAGTAGATGGGTGAAACTAAACATTTATCCCGCAGAGCCGGTTTGGGAAACTTCTGAACTCTAAGTGGCGTTTATGGATACCCATCTACTTATTCTCTGATGTTATAGTTATTAAAAAGACGGTAAATTACGAGTTTGAAACCGCAGATAAACGCAGATATACACAGATAAAAGCTAATTTTTGTATATATATTTTTTTACATACCGAACCTGTGGAACTAATCGACAGCATAATAATCTAAATATAAAATCCCGAATATCCAATCAGCAAGATGCCATTACTCGAAATAGGAGATCCGGCTCCCTGGTTTTCCATTCCTTCTACAAATAACCCCTTATTTCATTTCTCGACGGTTGCCGGCCGGCGAGTCGTGCTGTTTTTCTTTGCCAGCACAGCTTTTGAACAAATCCAAGTTATCCTTAAAAGCTTCCAAAAACTTTCAGAAGAATTCCAAAGCTTGCAAGTACCGCGGTTCGGAGTGAGTGTTGACCCAGCAGACAAAGAACACAACAGACCGACAACAATTGCTCCGTCATTCATATTTTTCTGGGACTTAGACAAACAAGTCAGCCAGCAGTACGGTGTTTTCCGAGATGTCGAAGAAAATGGAGTTGCGGGAGTTCACTATGCACCACAAACTTTTGTTCTCAACGAAAACCTTCAGATCGTTAATATATTGCCGATGGGCGAACCGCAGCAACACGCCCAGCAAGTATTAGATTGTCTCAAAAGTTTGCCCCCAATTGAGGAAGCCCGAGCCGCTACTCGCCACGCACCG
Source organism: Microcoleus sp. F4-D5 (assembly GCF_036704885.1). Taxonomy (NCBI): domain Bacteria; kingdom Bacillati; phylum Cyanobacteriota; class Cyanophyceae; order Oscillatoriales; family Microcoleaceae; genus Microcoleus; species Microcoleus sp. F4-D5. The sequence goes on from NZ_JAUBSX010000009.1 coordinate 63,221, forward strand.
GTGTTAGTAATTCCTAACGTTTTGGACAAACAATTTTGCCGTACTTTGATCGATATGTACAAAGCTGACGGTGGCAGTCCGTCGGGCTTTATGAGGCAAATAGACGGGAAAACAGTTGGCCTGCACGACGACAGTTTCAAGAAGCGCCGAGATTTCTTTATTAAAGATGAGGATTTCCAGCGACAATTGAGTGCGATTATTTTCCGCCGGGTGCGGCCGGAAATAGAAAAAGCTTTCCAATTTACAATTACCAGGTTTGAACGGTATTTGATAGGTTGTTATGATGCCGAGACTGGCGGTTATTTTCAGCCACACCGCGACAACACTAGCAAAGCTACGCTGCACCGCCGGTTTGCGATGACGCTAAACTTGAATGTGGGAGAGTACAAGGGGGGATTTTTACGGTTTCCAGAGTACGCGCCGCACGGTTATAAAGGCGATTCTGGCACGGCGATTATTTTTTCGTGTTCTTTGCTGCACGAAGCGACTCCCGTGATTAGCGGCCAGCGTTTTGCTTTGCTGTCATTTTTCTACGGCAATGAGGATGCCGAGGTGCGGAAAGCTAATTTCAAGTATCTTGCTGCTGACTCAGATTCCCGAATTGGAGAACCGGCGTGAGGAAGGTCACTACCGCGGTGCAAGTCCTAAAATAATTAGAGAAGGTAGTTAGCGGTTAGCCACAAAACCTAATTCCTAGCTGCCGATCGCTAAATACTAATCGATCGCCATGAATTTCAAACTTCTAAGTTTAGCAGTATCGGGAATTTTAACGGTTGGGGTAACAGCCAGCGCTGCTGCGGTTGTGACGGCATCCCCTGGGCCGCAATCAACAGATTCAACGGAATTTAACTCGGTGCATTCACAAGGTGCGATCGCCCAAAATGTCGAAGAACAAACCAACATTCGAGTCTACGAAAAGGCCAGTCCGGCGGTTGTTACCGTCGATACAGATAAATCTAACGGCAGCGGCACAATTATCAGCCCTGACGGCATGGTGTTAACCAACGCCCACGTTGTTTCGGCAGGCGGTACCGTCAATATCATTTTGTCAGACGGCAGAAAACTTGTCGCCGATGTCATCGGATTCGGCGAAGAAGGTCTAGACTTAGCCGTGGTGAAGATTCGCGGTCAAAATAATTTACCTACCATTCCTTTAGCCCGTCCCGGTTCGGTGAAAGTCGGGCAACAAGCATTTGCGATCGGCAATCCATTCGGTCAATTTCAAGGTACTTTTACAGTCGGAATCGTCAGCCGCATCGACCAGCAGCGGGGCTTAATTCAAACCGACGCCGCCATCAATCCCGGCAATTCAGGAGGCCCGCTGCTCAACAGTTCAGGAGAATTAATCGGCGTCAATAGTTCTATTTTTACTCGCGGTCGGGGTGGAGGCAATATCGGTATCGGTTTTGCAATTTCCGCAGACAAATTACCCGCTTTCCTGACAGCGGTGCGAGAAGGGCGAGCTCCCCGCGTGGCTCAAGCCCGATCGCCCTTTGGTGGCAACAAATCACCTCAAAAAGTTGCGTTAAACGGGCCCGCCGTCAGCGGCCTCCTCACCGAGAAGTCTAGCGTTCTGCCAACCGACAACAGCTTTTTTGACCTCTACTCCTTTGAGGGAAAAGCCGGCCAGCAAATCACAATAGAAATGAAAAGTCAAGAAATTGACCCTTATTTAATTTTGCTCGGGCCCAACCAGCGCGAAATCGCGCAAGATGATGACGGGGCAGGCAGTAAAGACGCCAGAATTACAGTCAGGCTGCCAGCAGACGGGACTTACACGTTAGTGGCAAATTCCTACCAAGCTAGGCAGTCCGGGGCTTATACGTTAGAACTGAAAGCGAGTGCTCCTACCGCACCTTCTCGGGCGATTTTGCAAGAAGAAGGCGCTTTAGTCGCAGGCGGCCCAGTATTGCCGTCTGACAACAGTCTGTATCGCGAGTATACTTTTGAAGGTCGATCGGGTCAGTCTGTAGTGATTTCCCTCGAAAGCACAGATTTCGATCCCTATGTGGCTATCTTTGGTCCTAACAGCCGATTAGTGGCAGAAAATGACGATGCGAGCGATTCGACTAAAAATGCGTTTTTGAGTGTTACTTTGCCCGCTACGGGTCGCTACCGCGTAATTGTCAATGCTTACGACGCTTCGGGTCGGGGTCGTTACACTCTAACTGTCCGGTGAAAATTGGCCAAACAGGCCAAACAGGCCAAACAGGGCATTGGTAGCACCTAACAAATAACTCATGACTACTGACTGCTGACTACTGACTACTGACTACTGACTTATTCCTTCCTTCTTCTTTGCAAATCGAGGTAATTCATGCGTCAAGTTAGATTTTGGGCGATCGCGCCAATTGCTCTACTAGCTACTTTTTCTGGCAAGCCGAATCTCTCCCTGCCAGTTTCAAATTCAAGTGGAGTTGCTAACAGCAGTTCCACCCTCATTTCAGCAGAATTTCCTCAAAATTTACCTGATGCGAGGCTTGCTGGCAAGGCTGTTGTAGCTCAGGCAACCCCCAATCCGTCGCCATCACCACAGAGTTCGCCAACTCAGAGTCCAACTGTAGAAACTTCGCCGAGTCCCGATCCGGGTTCATCTAAAGTCATTTTAGAGCAAAACGGAGAACTCACCCCTGCTAAGTCTTCTGTACTGCCCTCGGACAGCAGTTTGTACGATGAGTATACCTTTGAAGGCACTCAGGGTCAGAAAGTGGTTGTTACCGTGGAAAGTACCGAGTTTGATACTTATCTCGCTATTTTCAACTCCCAGGGCGAGCTACTTGCAGAAAATGATGATACCACGCAGCAAAATTCCAATTCTGAGCTTACTGTTACTTTGTCTGCGAACGGTCGCTACCGCGTCATTGTCAATGCTTACGATCCGCCTCCAAAAGGTAGAGGCAAGTACAGTTTGACAGTCCGTGAAACAACTGGGAATTAGTTTAAACAAAACTTTGGAGTCAGGGCACGGCATTGCCGTGTCCCGATAATCCTAGGTCGATCGCACTACAAGTAACTGCGATCGACCGGATTACTTCTACAACACATTGTTTGCGATACCGATGCAGTCAATTCATCTGTTTGCTTGCAACTATAAAAGTTATAATCTTCTACCTCTAATTTGATAAACTGTATCTTAAGAAATGAGAATTAAATAAAATCCACTTTTCCTGTTTGTTGTGGGATGGGCGTCCCGCCCGTCCTTTCTGGGCGATCGGGACGACCATCCCACAACAAAAAAGGGAAATTATTTAATTGACGATCCTAAATAAGCATTAAAAATCAAAGGGAAGCTGAAATATCGATAATTTTTCAGCTTCCCTTTTTAATTAATTTTGATTAATTTAACGCAGACCCAGCCATGTCCAAAAATCCTGGCGGGTGAAGAATTCTAGCAGCAAAAGTCCCACGAACCCCACCATCGCAAATCGTCCGTTGATTTGTTCTGCATAGGCATTCCACCCAAACGCTGGTTCTGGTTGTTTTGGGGTATTTGGGGTTGTCGGTTTTGGGGATGGAGGAGTTTGAGCAGTCATTTAAGTCATTTAAAAGTTTTAAGTTTCGAGTTTTGAGTGATGATTTTGGGGAAACTTTGCGATCGCACAACTTGTAATTTACCAGGAAAATGACAGCCGATCGCTAATCTGCTGACTTTTCTAAACTTTGAACCGATTCGATCAGATTTCGCACGGTTTCGGTACCTTCTGAAGGCTCAAAAAACAGGGGGAACTTGCCGCGAGCGATCATTCTCAAACCCAACGGGCCCAGACTCAGCAAACCTTGAACGTCGCGGAAGTAGTTTCCTACTACTTCGATGCCAAATTTGCGCTCATCTATCCAGCCGCCTTCTTTGACGAGATCGATTAAGACTTTGCGGTGGCGGATCGATCGACTGGCTTGGTCGTCTTTGCGATCGAGAATCTCTTGTTTGATCTTACCAATTTGATCCATCGGTGCAACTTCCATCGGACAAACCGAGTTGCAGTAGTAACAGCGGGTGCATCCCCAGACGCCTGCAGTACCCTCGTTGTATTTTTCGAGCCGATTTTCGGTTTCGCTGTCGCGGGAGTCGGCGATCGTGCGGTAAGCTTTGGCGAGGGCGTGGGGGCCGACAAATTCCGGGTTGACTTCGCGGGCGTTGCACTCAGAATAGCACGCGCCGCAGAGGATGCAGTTGCCGGTTTGGTCGAGTTTCGATCGCTCTTCTGGAGTTTGCAGAAATTCCCGTTCTGGAATTGCTCGCGAGGCAGTGCTGACATAGGGTTCAACTGCTTCTAGGTTGTCCCAAAAACTGGTCATGTCAACAACCAAATCTTTAATGACCGGCATATTTCCCATTGGGGCGACGGTGATTTCTGGGATAAAATTGGCAGGCTTTTCTGCTGAGCTGGAATCGGCTATTTTTTGCAGTCTTGCGAGTTCGCCGGCCACATTTTCTTTGCAAGCTAATGCCGATCGACCGTTAATTCGCATAGAACAACTGCCGCAAATTGTATTGCGGCAATTTTTGCGAAAAGCTAAAGTGCCGTCCTGTTCCCACTTGATACTGTTGAGGCAGTCGAGGATGGTATTGCTTTCTTCCACATCTATGGTGTAAGTGTGAACTCGGGGAGGCGCGTTTTGATTTTGGCGGACTACGTTAAAGCGGACTTTCATATTTTGAGTAAGGAATTTAATGTCTATTTTAAGCTAAATTTTCCGACTTGATAGAAAGCTTGTATTTTTTTAACAACTACCTAAAGTCAGATATTTAACAACTTTTATTATTGTTTGCTCGACAGCAATAATTCTTAAGTTATAAATCCGATAATTGCAACTTTTTTAAGGGGATTTTTGAGCTATTAATAGGAGATAAAAGTAATTAATCGCTGCAATTCGCTAGTCGGAGGTGCGTGATGTCCAGCTTGTTTGTATTAACTTTCATGTTTTCAACGCCGGCCTTTTGTCTGGGTTTGCTAAATCCTCAATGGGTGGGACTGGACACTCGCAAGCGATCGGCTGCCTTGTACGGCGGGTTGATGGCAGTTTCGTTCGTTTTGCTTGGGGTTACAGCACCTAAGCCGCCGCAACCAGTTTCCTCGGGGCTGCTGGCCTCAACTGAATGGCCAGAATTTAGGGTAAGCGGACTTTTTCGCTGAACGTAGGTGCTGAGTCTGCACCTCACTTGTATGGCATCGAGATCGAGACTCGATCGCTTGCCAAACACTGCGTTAGATTTGCTCTGCCAAAAACCTCGGTTAATGATGAAGGCTTTTTTCGGTGATTGTACCAATTGAAGAACGCAAATCGATCGGCTAAAATCATCTAATTGTTGAGCTTGCGGTGCTGGTGCAGCTATGACTTACAGCTTGAGAATTGTCGATTTGCCAACGAGCGAACGGCCGCGGGAGCGGCTGATGGCCGGTGGGCCCAAAAGCTTGGCGACTGCGGAATTGATTGCAATTCTCCTCGGTACCGGACAGGGAAAAGGCAAACTTTCGGCCGTCGGGCTCGGACAGTATATTTTAAATCAGTTGAGCTTGCACCAGCGCGACCCTCTGGCTGTGCTCCGCAGTATTAGCGTTCAGGAGTTGACGCAGATTCACGGGATTGGGCCTGCTAAGGCAACGGGGATTTTGGCTGCGGTGGAGTTGGGGAAGCGGGTGTTTCAGTCGCGGCCGCCGGAAATGGCTGTCGTTGACTCTCCGCAAGCGGCGGCGGATGCCCTGAGTCAGGATTTGATGTGGCAGTCTCAGGAACGTTTTGCTGTGGTGCTGCTGGATGTGAAAAATCGGCTGTTGGGTACTCAGATAATTACGATCGGCACAGCTACGGAAACTTTGGCTCACCCGAGGGATATATTTCGGGAGGTGATCCGCCAAGGGGCGACACGGGCGATTATCTCGCACAATCACCCCTCGGGCATTGTGGAACCCAGCCCGGAGGATATTGCTTTGACGCGGCAGTTGCTGGCGGGAGCGCAGTTTTTGTCGATTCCGCTACTGGATCACTTGATTTTGGGGAATGGCGATTTTCGGAGCTTGCGGCAGACTACGACGCTTTGGGACGAGTATCCTCAGGGGGATTGAACTCTTATACTTAACTAATTTGATTGCTGTCATTAGTTATTTGTATCTTTGGGCTGTGCGACGGCTGAATCAGCCCTGACAGCAGGCGAATGTTCAGGCTAGAGTCCCGGACTAGAGCCTGTTTTGGCTGAATGTCGCTGCTGATACTTAGTTTCTAGCCCAACTCGGTTAATCTATTATAGGTAGGCTGAAGAGGTCGCTAATCCGATTTTTTTTGAGCATACTAAACGTATACTAAACCAGCACCTAAATACCCACTTATTAAGAAATTATTAAATGGGATGTAAAATACACGGTGTGGTGATAGGAGGAGAACGTGTTTCTGAGACTTGCAGAACAACACCGTAAATTCGTTCAAGATTTGGTAATGAACCTCCAAGCTTTAGCGATCGTGCTGGAGCATCGGGGTTATCTGGCATCCTGCTACACTTGCGGGGGTCAGATGAACAGTGCCTCATTTATGGTCAGTTTGACGGACAACCATCTGATTCGATTTTTAGTGTCAGATTACGGTATCACTTGGACTGAGATGCGGGACGACCGCGAATTGATGAAACTAGAAGGTGCAGAAGCTATTAGTCAGTTACAAGAACTGGCAAATCTCGTAAAGTATCAAATCCAACCTTCGGAAGCTACTTTAGCGAAGGCGCAGCGAGTTTAGCGATTGCACGGTTCCGAGGAAGGCGACGCAAGAAAGTCGGTGCTTGTCTGCGACAACCGAATCCCCAACGAGTTAGTTGAGAGGGTTCACGTATTGCAGAGCGATGCCTGTTCAACAGACAAGGGTGATCTCAGGGTGCCTTCAGACGCTCAGTTTAGCGCTGAGTCGATCGAACTCTCATCGGGCAGACGGCATACTTTATGCAAAAATTGTCAAACTTGGAACCTCTAGTTTTTTTAGCAGTCGATTCTCCCTTGAGAGCGATTAGCAAAAAGTAGAAGTCTGACTGCGACTCGGCTGCGATGTTAATTTCTAATTTTGGCATTCAAAACTTTGGCATTCAAAAGTCAAAGACTTGAAATTAACTTTGAGCAGGCAGGTAGAATTTAACATCCAGAGTGAGGATAAGGCTGTGAAGATGGGGTGAAGGGCAGACCGCCAGCTATGGCCTACGGCCGATTCAGGAGTCAACTGCAAAGCCAGTAAGGCTTAATTCCAGCCATTAGTCGTCTGGGCTTGATTGAAAACATCTTCATTTGTCTAAAATTCCTGGTTTGGATAGCCGCGAATTCCACTAGACTGTTGGCGCATCAATACTTTGTTGCCTTGGGGGGGTTGAATAATGAACCGCCAAGATGCCAAGTACGCCAAGAAGGAAGAAGAAAGAACAACAGGGATAGAACAAGTAATTGCCGACAATTACCGGAAACGATCTAAGAGGGGTGCGACGGAAGCAAATGTGGGGTGTCACCCTTCACGGATTCGCCAACAGCATCACAATCTTGGCCCAGAGATCAAATTGACACTAATGTCCTTGTGGTCGCCCCAGTAAAGTGTTGCGCACCCCCTACACTCGTCCCAATTCCGGTTGCATCCCCAGTTCTGCCCACACCGGCAGATGATCTGAACCAATTGTTGGTAAAACCTTGGCTGATTTTGCCCCCCAGTGCTGAGAATACCAAACATAGTCAAGCCTCACCAGGGGAAAAGTTAATTTCCAATTTAACTGTTTAACCAGTAAATTCAGATCCCACCCGTTAGGAAAAGTAAAGCCAAAACCCAGTCCTGCGGTTCGGAAAGCATCTTGCATAACCGCTCTCAAATAATAGTAATCTTGAGACTGGTCAGTCAAATTAAAGTCCCCAGCGGCAATAGTCGGCAGCGTTTCTTTCTGGAGTCGCCCCACTAAATCTTGAATTTGTGCCGGCCGGTCGCCGTACTCGTAAACTGGGATTTTGAGGAAAGGCAAAATTTTATGCTGGCGAAACCACGGTGGGGTTGTTGAAATGTTATAAATAACTACATCTTGCTGGTTCATTTCGATAATAGCTCGTTCCTGTGGTTCGTTCCCAGCGGCTAGCTGTAACTTTTGGAAAGAGCGAATCGGATATCTGCTGAGAATCACATGGTATCCGCGCCCCAGGTGGTGCGGGTATAATGCACTCAACTTAGAGAATACTTCTTCGGCGTAATCTTCCTTAATTTCTTGCAAACAAATGAGGTCTGGTTTTTCTTCCTGAATTAGGTTAACCAAAGCTTGTGGGGATTCGTGATGCCAGCCGAGGTTGAGAGAAAAAACCTTGAGGGTTGGCTGAGAGTCACTGATGTTCGCGGGCTGGGGAGAAAAGTAGGTGACGTGTAGCCAACCCAGCAGGCAGATGCCAGCCACAGAGGAAACTATCGCGAACCAGCGTTTCTCGATCAGAAAAAACCCTACAATTGGCAGCAGGAAGATGGGCAAGAAAATCCAAGGAACAAAATCCCCGGTCAAGGCAACCGGCCACAGCCTGTCCCAAAAGATCCGTCTCAGAATCAGATAGCCGACAATCAGTGCTGAGTAGGCGTAGGCGAGAAGTTGAGCAATTCGCTGCAAAAATCGGTAAGACTTAATCATAGCGCCGTCTGCAATAGCATCCTCTTACTGGTCTGCGGACAAAAAACAGGATATTGTCAGCTCAAATTAACTGAAATGGCCGCTCTCCTGCTGAGGCTAGGCAATACACTTCTCCTGTGTCCGGCTCTTTTATTTTATACAGACTTCTGGCTGGAAACAGTGATTGAAAATGGCGATCGGTATTGTCAAACTTCATTAAGCTTGTCAGCATTAATAAACAATATTACTATCATATATAACGCTCCTAATTGAGTTGTGAACACTAACCATACATATAAAGTTTGGGAAATTCAAATATTTGACTATAAACGAAAAAACATAAATAACCTCTTTACTATGGCAAAATATTTACAGCGATAGGCAAATTTATTTAAAAGATTCTTTCCTTGCCACCAAATATCTTAGACTGGATTTTGTTCGGTAGCATTCGGGGAAAATAAAATACAATTTATTTGCCATTTTTCGGGAGGTTTTCCGTGATTTACTAATTTTAAATATTCTCTTAATTCTTGTGATTTATGATAGCTCGCTCCCAAATGATTGTCATTCTTGAGTTGAGGCGTTGTTTTATCAAATATTTTAAAAAGCTAATTGTATTTGATGAATCTCCTTTTTCATAGGGCTGTACTAAAAAATATTTATTTCCATAGTCTAAGGCTCCATAATAGGTTTGCCTCTGTTTTTGATCGGTCATTTCTACTTCTACTCTACGAGCGCTTTTTACCCCAACATACCCACATAAATCTCCCCACAACAAATGACATTCATCTAACACGAACACACATAACTTACCTTGTTTTATATCTGACTGCCATGTTTCTAAATACTCGTTAATTTCTTTTTTTTGAGATTATACCAATTCTGGGTATCCTTTAGGATTCTTCTTTTGAGACTTTTTATAACTAATTTGACCTGATTTAAATAAATAATAGTAACGGGCGTTGTGATTGATACATTACTCCATATTTGGATTATATATAGATAGCTAATTCTGCCAAATCCCACATTGCTGTCTGCCTTAACCAGAGAATTATTTCGGCTTTTTCTGATTTACTTAAGTAGCCCTGCTTCCCTTTGTACGACAGGTTCATCCCTTTCACTTCCAGATTAAAAATTTATTATTCCATTTACTAATAAATCCCACCAACTAAACGTTTAACAGTTTAATATTTTGACGATAAGATATCCCTGACAAACTCCATTTAACTACAAATGCTAGTTTAAGTTATAGAGAATTTGAAATTGATTGAATAAAACCATCTAACTCTTGATTTTTGCGATTGAGTACCTGGCTATGTATTTTGGCAATTTTCTGTTTATTATGTTTTTTAACTTTTATCACATGGGTGTTCAAAAATCAATTATAATTGCTATATTTAGAGTAAGTTGTTGGTTAAATCAAAATTAGCGATCGCGAAGTTAGGAATCTCAAGCAAACGATCGATCTCAGCGAACTACTAGAACCCATCGCCAGTCAATTTCGCAGTCTGGGAATTCCCGAACCAATTACCCATTGGGGGCACCCTGTAATGATGGGGATCGTGGTACTGGCGATGGGCAGTTTTGTCGGGTATACGGGATGGCAAGGACGTTTGGCAACCGATAAAGATGTCGCACTCAAAAGTCGATCGGATCACCGCAAGCTTGCACCGTGGATGTTTCTGTTTTTAGCTTTGGGCTATACAGGCGGCTTGCTGTCGCTGGTGATGCAGCACCAGCCAGTAATGGAAAGCCCGCATTTTTGGACGGGTTCGGCAGTCCTGGTTTTACTGGCTGTTGGCAGCTTGATTTCGCTAACGGGTTTTGGGGGTGGTAAACTAGCACTGCGCGCGGTTCACGCTTATTTAGGCACGGCGGCTCTTGCACTTATGGTGCTGCACGCAGCTTTCGGTTTAAAATTGGGGCTGTCTATTTAGAAGAGGAAGAGGAAGGGGAAGGGGAAGGGAAAGAATGTCAGGAAAGAATTTTTGCGATAACTTACGCACGGGCGGCCAAAAATAGGGTTTTTTATCTATAGTCCTGGACGCATAAATACCAAAGAAACCGGGTTTTTACCAGTTTTAAAGGTCGGGATGCAGTATTTTCGCAAAAACTCGGTTTCTGACCACCCGTGCGTAATATCGTTTGCGGTAGCATCGGAATGATACTGAGGAGACGGCGAGATCGAGAGTGTCCCTACCCGGATTAATTGTAGGGACACTCTCGATCTCGCGGTGTCCTGACTGTGGGTAATATTAATTCCGATGCTACCGGAGTTGATATAACTCCTAATCTAAATACACGGCATTTAGCTTTTTATCTAGTAGGAGTTACGCATGATTGTTTAGAAACCGGGCTTTTTTACGAAAAGACGGGTTGTAGACCCCAGATTCGGTAAAAACCCGGTTTCACCGGCCCCGATGCGTAAGTCCTGTCTAGGTTGAAAAACCCGGTTTTTTTTGTAAGGAGTGCATAAGTCCCGCATAGGTTTCCCTGAAATATTCCCCCTCTAAATTACTAATTAATGAATCAAGCAACGGGTGCAATTTTCTGTCTTGCCTACATTTTGGGATTGATTTCTACAGCGGTTCCTTGGGGTAGATACGCGATACTTGCTTTGGGAATAGCGGTGGCGATCGCCCTGCCGAAATTATTGCGAAAATTTGCTCGAAATTCGGTCAAAGTTACCAAGAAAAGACGCAGCAGACAAAAAGAAAATGCTCTAGAAGAACCCTTAGATGCGAGGGAAGAGTTGAGTTTGTTGGAGATGCTGCCGAGAGCGAAATGGGTGTGGGCAGTTGCGGGTTTGCTAGCATTTCTAGCTAGCGTTTATTTTGCAGTTCGATCGCCCCAACCGGCAATAGATGACATCAGCAAACTGATTCCGGCTGGCGGAAATACTCAAGAAGTCGCAGTGACAGTTCGCGGTAGAGTGGTCGGTACGCCTCGATTGACTCGATCGGGTCGATCGCAATTTTGGCTGGAAACAGATTTAGTTAGCGAAATCAACGGCAGCGAGGGAGGAGCAGTTGTAAACCGCCCAGTATCCGGCAAACTCTACGTTACAGTGCCCCTGCTGCAAGCAACTGGCTTGTACTCCGACAATACGATCGCAGTTGTGGGTTCCTTGTACAAACCGCAGCCGCCGTCGAATCCGGGGGCTTTTGATTTTCAAGAATATTTAGCCAGGGAAGGAGCTTTTGCAGGGCTAAAAGGGCGTCAAATTGACTGGAGGAGAGAAAATGCGATCGCGGATGTCAATCGAGTTAACAGCCAAACGGCTGCTTTCTTCGAGCCAAGCGGGATGCAGCCATCGAAAATTCAAGCGATGCGGCAGCGGATCGTGCGATCGCAGCTATCTCAGTTGAATGTTCCTGAAGGCCCGCTGATCGGTGCGATCGCCCTCGGCAAACAAGCAGTAGATTTACCTTACAACATCCGCGACTATTTTGTGCAGGCTGGATTGGCCCACGCGATCGCAGCTTCCGGCACTCAAGTTTCGATGGTTTTGGCTTTAGTTCTAGCTTTAACCAGGCGTTTTTCCAAACAATTACAATTTTGTTTTGGCGTCGGTGCTTTATTTTTTCTCGTGGCGTTAACTGGCTTTGAAGCTTCTGTATGCCGCGCCGCTTTGATGGGATTTGGAACACTATTTGCTTTGGTGTTGAACCGTGCAATTAAGCCGCTGGGATTGCTGTTAATCGCTGCTACTATTTTACTGATTTTTAACCCTTTGTGGATTTGGGATTTAGGTTTCCAACTGAGTTTTTTGGCCACTTTGGGGTTAATCGTGACAACGCCGCCACTGATGGCAAAGTTGGACTGGATGCCTCCCGCGATCGCTTCAATTTTTGTGGTTCCGATCGCCGCTTCAGTTTGGGTCTTGCCGCTGTTACTTTACGTTTTTAGTGTCGTATCACCTTACAGCATTTTAGTTAATATTATTGCGGCTCCTTTGCTGTGGATTTTGAGTATTGGGGGGATGGTTAGCGCTTTAGCTGGATTGATTTTTCCGCCGGCTGGCACTGTTTTAGCGCAACTTCTGGACTATCCGGCAAAGGGCTTAATTGCGATCGCCCAATATTTCTCGCAATTACCCGGTAATTCGGTAGCTGTCGGTCAAGTATCGGTGTTTCAGCTAATCGCACTTTACAGTTTAATTTGCTGGGTTTGGCTCGGGGGCAGAAAGAAGAAGGAAGAAGCAAGTTCGGCAACAGATTCTGTAACGGATGTAAAGGATAGAAGTAGGAAGGAAGAAAAAAGACGGAAGCCGGAAGCAGTCCGAGGGAAAAACCAGGAAAAGGGGAAAGGGAAGAAAGGGAAAAGTAGAGTTATTGCGCTGCCAGTTTTTTCTGCGGCTTGGATTTTACCGCTGGCGCTGGTGGCGGGAATAAGTATCATAGTTTTGCCAGCTTGGCACGTTCAAGCATCTTTATTTCAAGTTACTTTGCTGGCGACATCTGGGGAACCAGTTTTAGTAATTCAAGATAGGGGAAAAGTGGCGCTGATCAATAGCGGTGATGAAAATACTGTGAGGTTTACAGTGCTGCCTTTTTTGCAGCAACAAGGAATTAATTCTGTGAATTTTGCGATCGCCTCTCACGGTCATTTAGGTTTGAGCGGTGGTTGGGGAAAATTACTAGAACGCTTGCCAATTAAAACATTTTATGATAATAGAGTTCCGAAACAAATTCACCGCCCTAGCAATCAGGAATTTATGACTGCTGTGCAATCGCGCCAATGCGTTTACATTCCTTTAGAAACTAACAGTACAGTCGATCTGGGTTCGACGCGGTTGCAGTTCGTGGATGCGGAGATTCCGGTGGTAGAATTGCTGGTGGGCAATAGAACTTGGTTGCTAGTCGGTGAAATGACACCGGAAGCGCAAAAAAAATTGGCAGCAACGGGAACATTGAAGCCGGCTCAAGTGCTGTGGTGGTCGGGAAAAACCTTGACGGCTGAGTTATTAAGCGCGGTTGGGCCGCAAGTGGCGATCGCATCTGCTGACGAAATCGACCCAGAAACCGCCGCCCAACTGCGCCAAAGCAAAACCCAGATATTCTGGACAGGGCGCGACGGAGCCCTCCAGTGGACTCCAGCAGGGGGATTTAAGACCACTTTGGAATCTGAAGAAAATCAAACTTCTTTTTTATAAAGATTTACAATCTGGCACACTGTGGGGTAAGATGCTTTTAGCTCACATCTCAAATCAATTGGAGAGGTGGCAGAGCGGTTGAATGCGGTAGACTCGAAATCTACTTTAGGGGTAACTCTAACGTGGGTTCAAATCCCACCCTCTCCGTATATCCCTTACTCCACAAAGCTTTGAGGCTATCAGCTTTTTTAGCCACAGGTGCAGTTTTACAGGCAGTGGTATATATGAGTGGTATATGCACCACTGCGGTATATACCACTTTTTGCTTTACCTCCACACCTTGTCAGGGCGATCGGTCAGGACAAAAGTATTTCTAAAATTGTCTCCACGTCTGCCAAGTCCGCCCTTGACTTTTTGCGCCGCGCTTTTAACTGGTTGAGCAAGTTGGCCGCTTCTGGAAATACTGCGACGATCGGAGCTGATTTTTTATTTGCGGTAGTCCTGCATAGTCAGGATAACTGAGGGTTTTATTTAATACCCACATTCCGCAGATCGGGCCCGGAGGGCTGATACTTTTCATGAATTAAGAGCCCTCAAAAATTTTACCATCTAATTTTTGTGGATTTAGTGTCACTTTTTTTCAAATTACTCGACAATTAAAGAAATTAACTTGACAGATACAGCAAATTGCAGGTTTATGAGGTACAGTCAATTTGGGAGTTTACAAGCTAACAGTACGATCGCCTATAGCAGTCAGTGTACGATCGAACCGCAACCTGTGTACGATCGCATAACTAATCGTCTAAAATCCGCTGAAATCACTCGTTCGCCAGCAAGTGTCTTATGAAAGCTTACTCGATCGAATTTAGACAAAAAATAGTCAAAGCGTACTCACAAGGGAACACTTCGATTAGAAAAGTAGCTGCCAGATTTGATGTCTCTAAAAGTTTTGTCCAAAAACTACTGAAAAAACAGAAAGTTGCAGGGCATCTTCACCCAAAAAAAACGGGAGCCCGAGAGCGGAGTGAATTAGCTCAACGTGCACATGAGTTAACCTTAATGGTAACTCTGTATCAGTCATGCAACCTGATATGAATACTGCGAATATTGGGGAAATACCTACGAGAGTTGGGTGAGTAAAAGTAGGATGTGTCGTGCTTTGCAGCGACATCAACTGACATTAAAAAAACTTTACGCAGTAGTCAAGGCTTGACAGCAAAAGTGAGAGAACTACGCTTAGACCTGGAGTTTAGACTAAAAGCGATATGAGAGAACGCAAATCAAATGGAATTAGAGATTAAAAATATTATCTTTTCAGCCTCAAAGCATCCGCGACCTTTGACAATCCTGTAGTATATTTGCTCCAATTATCAGACAATAATCATAATCATGAAAAGGGTGGGAGAGAAACGATTGTCGCTCGTTTCTCTCCCACCGCCCCATATTCGATTATCATTATCAGATGGGGAACGATCGAGAAAAAAAGGGGTGTCTGATTGAATACAGCCCCCTTTTGGCAGAAAGTGAGAAAAGAACTACAATTACTCACCTGCCAACATGAAAAATGCCAGACTTGAAGAGTTTCGTCAAGTAGCTTACAAATATTTAGGTAGAGCTAAAGATTTGGAGTTTAGACTGGACTTCCCCCGTACAAATGTAATAAAATATCTAAAACATTTATCAATTATAGGTTTCAATTGTTGAGTGAAAAAACTGTACCCAAGTTAAAGCAATAGCCGTTTTGGCGAGATCGCAGAACGCCATAGATTCAATATAATTGGCGTAAGCTTGCAGGCGTGAATAACCTACATGGCTACAGAAATTTTACTCAACAATGGAAACTTTTGCAATGATAGGCTTTTGAGCCTATGTAAGTATATTTGCAGGGGGAAGTCCAGACTAAACCTATTCTGTCAGCAGAATCGAGCGTGGCTTCAGCCCGCTTGAGTGTCAAGTACGATAAACTCCCCAGCTTTTCAACCGGGGAGTTATCTAAAAAGGTCAAATCTAAAATTTAGTTGCCTGCTGCTACGTCTGCCCAAGAATTTACGCTCGATGCTTAAAAAATTAAGCTTTTCTAACTAAAATGCTGTTTGCAAGCTGGTCAAAAGACCGATCAAGAATTCCGAGCCGAACTGAAGTACAAAAAACGCAATCAGCGGCGAAAAGTCAATCCCTCCTAAGGGAGGAATAATCGATCGGAATAGATTCAGGTAAGGGTCTGTTAACTGACTCAAGATTGAAAACGGGGGGTCGTACCAATTGATATTCGGGAACCAGCTTAACAGCACCCGAAAAATCATTAGGACTACATAGATTTGCAGAAATGTGGACAGCGTGGTTGCCAAAAGGCCTATGGAATAACTCATATATTCTCGTTGAAGTTTGAGTAAAGTTTACAGACACTTTAACTTAAAGTTTAGCATAGGTGGGGCAGAGGGTGAGCATGAGGCTGTTTGCGGGCGCGCTAGAAGAGCGACGGCCACTATAAAACTCACTCTTGGCTTCACAGGCCAGAAAGGCCCGTTAAGCGAGAATGGTGCTCGGGGCGTGAGTAGCCAGCATCTGCCCGACTAATCTCAAATCTTAAATTGAGTTAGGAGTCTGGGGCGATCGAACCCTCGCTGCCCGGCGCCGGCGCGTTCCCGTTTACGTCGCCGAGTTGCAGCCGCACGTCATCTATTGCCTGATTTAGCTGGGCAATTTTATCTTCTAAACTCAGCCTCGCTACTTCCATCCCTTCGGCTTCGAGTTGGCTGGCTTTCCTCTGGCGGATTTTTCTGGTTTTTGTGTCTGAAGGTTCACTCAGCAAAGCTTCAGCAGCGCGCTGCGACAGCACCGCGCCCAAAACTGCACCCACCAAGCCGCCAACAGCAGCTCCGGCAATAAATCCCCCTGTAAAACCCTCTCGATTGCTCATGGCTCAACTCAACTGCGCGATATTTCTTTAATTTGTTTATTTTGACACTCTCCCGGTGAGAAACCGGGAGATTTTTAGTGGTCACTCAGGTAAGGCGAGAATTCCGACTTCAGAGTTAAAGCGGATCATCTCCAAAGATCGATCGCCATAAAGGTCTTCTATGTGCTCTAAGCAGCACTCGATCGCGAAATCGTTCAATTCAGCAGTCTCAATGCCGTACATTTCCTCAAACACCTCTGAGTCTACCCGACAAAAGCGCGGTCGATCGGGATAAATTCCGCATTCTCGCGTCGCTTTGTCAAAATTGATACACCAACCGTCGTCTCCGACTAAGCTCAAGTAGAGCGCTAATTCGTCTTCAGATAAATACTCGTCTAAGTCAGGGCGTTCTGTTGGGTCGAGGTAACAACAAGCACCGCACTGCTTTACGCAACGCCAAGTAGCCATAGTTTGATTTTAGATTTTAGATTTTAGATTTTAGATTTTAGATTCGGATCGTTATGTGGAAAATCCCAAACTTTAGGAGATTGGGGCCCTTCAAGTATATCAATTGCCAGCCCCGGAGGCGGATATCCCCAAGGGGCGGTTCGATTTTAGATTTTAGACTTTAGATTTTAGATTGGGGGGACTTTCCGGGAAGGGGCATCAAGTCCCTGGTTTCTTGTGACTGGGAGGTCGATCGTAGTTTACATTTTGTTGAATTTTGTAAAGTTCCTTAAAAAATAGGGACGGTAGCCCGGTAAAATCAGAAGCGGATTTTCTAATTCAACAATCTAGACTTAATCACTACAGTCAGGAGGACACATGGACTTTATAACCGATCTTTTCAGCGGCCTGGGCGGTATAAACTACCAACTCATTGTTCAGGTAGCTTTACTCGCAGCCGTCGTGCTTTCGGGCCCGATCGTGATTTTTCTGCTGGCAGCTAGAGGCGGCGACCTGTAATTATAGCACGCTCCGGGGCGATCGAGAGTTGGGAGTTTGGAGTTTTAAATTATGCAAAATTCAAAACGCTCGATCGCCAATTTTCCCTGCTGCACCTGCTTTGTTATCAAATACCGAGCGCTCGAATACCGAGTTATCAAATACCCAGGGCGTGTTTAGCAGTTTGAATCAAATTCTCAAAAAAAGGTAGAGATACATCGACTTCTCTAGCATCTTTGCGGGAGTTGCCCAACAAACCGATGTTTTGTCCGGGTGCAACCACCAGAACTTGCCCTTGAGAGTTGCGAATTCTCAATTCCTCGCTCGATCCGGCGGGAGACAGACTGCAAGAATAAGTGCGATCGCAATAATCAAACTCCACTTTGCCGAACATCGGCGGCCTCGAACTAGCAGCACCTGCCGGCAGCCGAACACCCAACAATTCTAACTCAACCGATGTCTTGCCATTAAAACTATTTTCCCGCAATCGGTAAGCAATATCAACCCGCCGGGGCAAAGGAAAATATTCGCCCCAACGCCAAGCAATCGCCTTCACACTAGCCGATAAATTTCCATCTTGAGTTGCAGTTAGTTTAACGTGACCTCCTTTACCGACAATTTTCTGTTCAGTTATGCAAACATTAGGCGTCCAAAATACAGGAGCCTTATTTTCAATACCGCAAGGTTCCAGAGCATCAATTTGTTGGTAAAGGTCGAGATTAATCTCAGCAAAATCGGCTCGCACATCTACTGAAACCAGAGGTTTTAGATGTTCCGGCTGCAAACATTGATTGGCAAAAATTGACAGTTGATTGCGGAATTGTTCGAGGTTGTCAGCCGGCATCGAAAAACCGCCCGCCGCTTTGTGTCCGCCAAATTTAGTTAATAAATCCGCGCAAAAATTCAGCCCGTCAAATACATTAAACTCAGGAATTCCCCTCGCCGAACCCCTGACAATTTTATGGGCAACCGCCCCTGCAGCCTCATCCTCAAAAGTACCGATAAACACGGGTACGCCGTAGCGTTCCACTAACCGAGAAGCTACAATCCCGATCACCCCGTGGTGCCAACCGGGCTGCACGACAACTAAAACCCGTTCTTGCTGCAAGTCTATCGCACTATTCTCGCACCAAGCAATGGCTTCCTGCTCAATTTCCTGGCACAACTCCTGCCTGCGCTGATTGATTTGTTCGCACTGCATCGCATTTTTGAGAGCCAATTCGCGATCGTCTGCAGTCAGCAACTCTATCACAATTTGAGGGTCAGCCAGCCGCCCCACAGCATTAATCCGGGGCCCTAGCCGAAAACCAATATCTTCAGGCTTTAAGGAATTCTTAGTTTTATTTTGCGAGTTAAGAATTGAAGGACTTTCTGCACTTCCCGGCTGCACTCCAGACACCTGAATCAAAGCCTGAACACCCGCCAATGTCGAGTGAGGTAACAGCCGCAAACCACGCTTCACCCAGCGCCGATTAACTCCTGTCAAAGGCGCTAAATCCGCAATAGTTCCTAAAGTAAATAACTCCAGCAGCGGATTCACCAACCCGCCCACTTTTTTCATATCCTGAGCCAAAGTAATAGCCAAAACATAAGCAACGCCTACGCCAGCCAAACCGCGATAAGGTGAAGATTCCGCAATTAATTTCGGGTTGAGAATAGCATCTGCCGGCGGTAGCTTTGGCGGCAAATCGTGGTGGTCTGTAATAATAACTTTGACACCGAGTTCTCGCGCTCTGGCAACCGGGCCGCAGGCTGCAATTCCGTTGTCAACAGTGAGAATGAGAGCCACACCTTCGGAGTGAAATTCTTCTACAATGCGATCGTTAATCCCGTAACCTTCTCGCATCCGGCTGGGAATAGCATAATCCACATTCGCCCCCAGAGTCCTCAGAGCTCGCAGCAACAAAGCCGTGCTCGTCATCCCGTCAGCATCGTAGTCGCCGCAAATCGCAATTTTTTGCCCTCCCGAAATCGCCTCCCGCAACAATTTGACACTCGCAGCCAAATCTGGAAACTCATCCGTTGGCGCGGGCAAAACCAGAGATTCCGGTTCGATAAACCCTTGCACTTCTTTAACAGAATCTATGCCGCGGTTAATCAGCACCTGTGCTAGCAAGGGCGACAAACCGATTTCGGAGGCCAACTGTTCGGCTTGCTGTGTTTGAGGTGAATAAATTTGCCACCGTTGGTTTGGCAATCGGTGAAAATACGGAGGCACAGATGTCGGTAGCTCTTGCACGGAAGCTGAGGTTTAAAGATACATGATTAATCTTACCGAATTAAGTGCCTCAGTCAATCAATTTTAGATTTTAGATTTTAGATTTTAGATTGATGCTGATGAGTTTTTTGGTTAAAATCCAAAGGTTGTTTGTAGGAAAGCTTTTTTCGGAAGCTCTCACCCACCCAAATAGGGATACAAGCGCTGACAGCAGTCGTGGAGACCAAAAAATTTTAGACCAAAGTTCAAACCCCCAGATTTATCTGTGGAGTCAATCTAAAATCTTGAATCTCCAATCTACTGGCGGGAGTCGAAGAACTAAGTCTAGCAGGTATTTGCGACACCCGAGCTAGGGCGCAGAGTGCTAATTTAAGGAGGAGACTTGCATGAGTGACGATCGGCCGCCTTGGTTTAAAGTTGTATTACAGGTTCGAGGGTCTGTCATTCCCTCCATTTTGCCCCGCGTTTTGGTGTGCGGCGGCTTTGGAGTTTTTATTTCCCTGCTGCACTTTTTTGAGTTGCCGGTTTCCCTGCCGATGTTGTCGAGTATTGTACCGAGCATTGTCCTGGGTTTACTGTTAGTTTTTCGGACAAATACAGCCTACGAAAGATTTTGGGAAGGTCGAAAATTTTGGGGTACGTTAATCAACAATGTCCGCAATTTGGCGCGTCAAATCTGGGTAGCCATTGAAGAAAAAGAGCCGCAGGATATCACACTGAAAAAGTCTGCCCTGCGCCTGTTACCTGCCTTTGCAGTGGCGATGAAACTGCACTTGCGGCAAGAATCTGTAAATCCAGAAGTGGAGCCGTTAATGTCCCCAGCCCAGTACCAAAAGCTCAAGTCGATGAACAATCCGCCCCTAGAAATTGCCTTTTGGATTGAGGATTACTTGCACGAGCAGTATGAGGGCAATTGCATTGATGTCTATCAGTTAACTGCTATGAAGGAGTTGCTCAACTCTATGATTGATGTATTAGGCGGCTGCGAGCGGATTCTGAAGACGCCTATTCCTTTGGCTTACGCGATTCACCTGAAACAACTATTGTTGCTTTACTGTTTGGCACTGCCCTTTCAAATGGTGAACGATTTGACTTGGGGAACCGGCCCTATTGTGGCTTTAATTAGTTTTACTTTGTTCGGCATCGAAGAAATCGGCATTGAAATAGAAAATCCCTTCGGACACGATGCAAATGATTTGCCTTTGGACAACATTTGTGCTACCATGAAGCGCAATATCGATGATTTAATTTCTTTATCTCCTAGCATTCACGAACACGTGAAAGATAAGTAGAGTCATTCGATTTTAGATTTTAGATTTTAGATTTTAGATTGGTATATAAAATCTAAAATCTAAAATTTTCTGGTTAATTTCTAACACTCAACCGCATTAACCCAGCCAATACTAACAATACTGGCGTCAGCCAATCTCCCCACTTCACGTAGAAAGTTCGAGTTTGCCGCCGATAAATAGTAGCATCTCGGACTTCATACGTATTAATTCCCGACTTCCAAACCGTCTCGCCGCGAGGAGTTACAAAAGCAGAGTAACCCGTATTAGTTGCGATAACTGCCCATCTATCAGTTTCAATTGCCCGCATTACATCGAGAGCATGGTGCTGAGCCAACATGGGCGGTTTATAATGGGCATTGTTGGAAGCTGTGAGCATAAATTCGCCTCCATTCGCCGCCTGATATCGGAAAATTTCAGCAAACGCCGAATCGTAACAAATTCCGACAATGGCGCGGCCAAACGGTGTATCAAACAATTGTTGAGAATTGCCGGGTACTAAATGAGCATCTAAGGGAGAAAGCCGATTAATAATACCGCCTAAGATTTCGTAAAAAGGGATATATTCGCCTAAAGGTACTAGCTTTAGTTTATCATAGCGGCCGACAATTTCTCCCGTGCGATCGATCGCCAATAAGCTGTTAGTGATACTATTCTCTTGCTGTCCGAATCCTCCCACCCATGCCACAACGCCGCGTTCGAGAATAGCTTGGTAAAAAGAAAGAGTAGAACGCTGATACTCGTTTGTCCAGATAAAAGGCAAAGCTGTCTCTGGAATTAACACAGCATCGACTTTCCTGTCTGCCAACTGTTTGTATCCAGTGGTGTAACCTTCCAAAGCGCGCCTCCAACCCCCTGAATCAAACTTAATCTCGTTAGGAATGTTGCCTTGAATAATACCAATTTTTAAAGCGGTTGCAGCTTCTTGATTCAAAGGGCGGTTGTATAAGCTCCATCCTGCAATATGCAAAACTAAACACAAACTCGCAGGCAAAATATAAGGAATCCACTTCTTCCTTCTTCCTTCTTCCTTCTTCCTTCTTCCTTCAATAAAAGCTTCGGCGATTAAGCCGTTTACTGCTACAATTGCCGCTGTTACTGCGCTGGGCCCGGAGAGTTGACCGAGGTGCAATATTGCTAAATTGTGGGGGCTTTGCGTGTAAGATAGGGATGTCCACCACAGCGAACCTGTACTCCAAATACTTTCTAAGGCGCACCACAAAGCTGTGCCAATTAAAACGCGAATCACAGGCAAGATGCCTGTGCCACTAATTTTTTGGGAAATCACAGGCAAGATGCCTGTGCCACTAATTTTTTGGGGAATCACAGGCAAGATGCCTGTGCCATTAATTTTGGAAATTGCGATCGCAAATAGCCACGCCCAAACGGCGACTAAGGCGGCTCCCCACAGGGTGATGAATGCCCAGCAAAAAAGTGCGATCGCCAAACTCGGCCACCAAGGAACTCCCAACCAAGTCATCGGGTGAATTCCCATAATCCAAGATAAAGCTAATCCGTGATAGCCAATTCCCCAGAGTAAAGGAAGAAGGAAGTTCGGCAACGGATTCTGTAACGGATGGATGTTGAGGAAAGAAGGAAGAAAGAGAAATTTTTGTTTTTGTTCTTCTATTTTTGGCTTTTGATAACTGACAACCAAAACCCACAGGGGAGCTAATGCTACCCAAGCCAACAGCCAAGCATTTACTGGTGCGGTTGTCAATGCCATCAAAATGCCGCTCAAAAATGCGATCGCCCAGGCTAATATTTTAGAGTTATGAACCGCGAGTTTTTCCAATTTTGGCCTGTTAAATATCGCCACTTTGATGCTTGCTAAAAATAATAATTCTCAATCAATATATCAGATCGATCGGGAAGTTCGGCAACGCCCAGTGTATGGGATTTAATGGATTTAACGGATTTAACAGAAGGAAATCTATCAAATTCTACTTGCCAAAACAAAAAGCGCCCCTATTTCTAGGAGCGCTTTTTGTTAATCAAAAGCTAAATTTAGCCGTTGATGGAAGGAGCAACCATTGCTACAGGGGTGACTTCACTAGCGGCCAAGTCAAGGGGGAAGTTGTGAGCGTTGCGCTCGTGCATTACTTCCATACCCAAGTTAGCGCGGTTGATCACATCAGCCCAAGTATTGATGACGCGACCTTGCGAGTCGATAATCGATTGGTTGAAGTTGAAACCGTTGAGGTTGAACGCCATCGTGGAAATACCCAAAGCGGTAAACCAGATACCGATAACTGGCCATGCACCTAAAAAGAAGTGCAAAGAACGGCTGTTGTTAAAGCTCGCGTATTGGAAGATCAAACGACCGAAGTAGCCGTGGGCTGCGACGATGTTGTAAGTTTCTTCTTCTTGACCGAATTTGTAACCGTTGTTTTGCGATTCGGTTTCGGTTGTCTCGCGAACCAAAGAAGAGGTAACTAAAGAACCGTGCATTGCGGAGAACAAAGAACCACCGAAGACACCGGCTACTCCCAACATGTGGAAGGGGTGCATCAGGATGTTGTGCTCGGCTTGGAACACGATCATGAAGTTGAATGTGCCGGAGATACCCAAGGGCATACCGTCAGAAAAGCTGCCTTGTCCGATCGGGTAAATCAAGAATACTGCGGTAGCAGATGCCACAGGTGCAGAGTAGGCTACGCAGATCCAAGGACGCATTCCTAAGCGGTAGCTCAGTTCCCACTGACGGCCCATGTAGCAAAAAATGCCGATCAGGAAGTGGAAAACTACGAGCTGGTAGGGGCCGCCGTTGTACAACCACTCATCGAGGGAAGCTGCTTCCCAGATGGGGTAGAAGTGAAGCCCGATCGCGTTTGACGAAGGAACAACTGCACCAGTAATGATGTTGTTGCCGTACATCAAGGAACCTGCTACTGGTTCGCGGATGCCGTCGATGTCCACTGGAGGAGCAGCGACGAAGGCGATGATGTAACAGACGGTGGCTGTCAGCAGAGTAGGAATCATCAGAGTCCCGAACCAACCCACATAAATGCGGTTGTCCGTGCTAGTTACCCACTCGCAGTAACGTTCCCAAACGTTGGCGTTTTCACGACGCTGTAAGGTTGTTGTCATTTGGTTTATGATTGCTTAATTGAATTTTCAAGGTTCGTTGTGGGGATATCCCACGTTTATATTAGTAACATCATTTACTAAAGTTTGCCAAGGGATTAGTGGTTACTATTTAAATATTTTACAAACATTTACACAAGCTTAAATTTTAGTAAATTTTTGTAGTTTTTTACAAAGTAAAATTACACGCCGAACGGGTTAAATATAGCGACCTGAAGAACTGAATCTATTGTTTGTAGATTGGTTCAGCAGCTTGAGCGAATTATTTTTGTTCAGGTCGATTATCTTTCTATTTAAATATCTGTTAATTAGCTCGTGAAGAGATGATTTTTAATATTTATTTACATATCGTCGGTGGATTCTCGGAGGGTAAGTTTGTATCGGGAGAATGCTGAAAAGCTGGTTTTGAGTGCGATCGGGCTGCATTCTCAATAAGAGCCAATCAACCGGGTTTATTGACGAAAAAAGAAACCCGGTTTCTGAGGCGCTTGGCAATAGAAATCAACCGGGTTTCTGAGGATGAGTCCGCAATTTATGCGTAAAAATTAGCCTTTAGCCTGGAGGCCACTTCATCTGCCGTCCGCCGAGAATGTGAAGGTGCAGGTGGTCTACAGTTTGACCGCCGTCGCTGCCAGTATTAATGACGACGCGATAACCGTTGCTGAGTCCGAGTTGTTCTGCTACCCGTTTGACAGTCAGCAGCAGGTGTCCCATGAGATCGCGATCTCCCGACTCGGCATCGGCTAATTTGGGAATAGGCTGTTTGGGAATGACGAGGATGTGGACGGGCGCTTGCGGATGGATATCTTTAAACGCCAGGGCCAAGTCGTCCTCATAAACGATGTCTGCGGGAATCTCTTTGCGGATGATTTTGCTGAAAAGCGTTTCTTGAGTTGTCATGGGTGTTAACGAAGTTCGGCAACGGATGTAACGGATGTAACGGATGTAACGGATGTCGGGAAGAGGGAAGAGGGAAGACCCAGCAGGAGAGAGGGAAGAGGAGAAAAAGAAGAGGCAAGGAAAAGTTTTTCTTGCCTCTTCCGATATTCATTAGTCATTGTTAATCATAATAGATGATGAATCAGGGACAGGCAAATTAAGGATAAAGAAAAATGCTTGCTAGGGTTTGGAGTGCATCGATCGTAGGAATTGACGCGGTAAAGGTGGGTGTCGAGGCTGATGTATCGGGGGGACTCCCGAAAATTGTGGTTGTGGGATTGCCAGATTCTGCGGTGCAAGAAGCTAAAGAAAGGGTTAAGGCTACGCTAAAAAATTCGGGATATGCTTTTCCGATGCGGAGTATTGTGATTAATTTAACTCCGGCGGATTTGCGGAAGGAAGGGCCGAGTTTTGATTTGCCGATCGCCATTGGGATTTTGGCAGCATCGGAACAAGTCAGCCCTGAACTTTTGGGAGATTATTTGTTTTTAGGGGAACTTTCTTTAGATGGGAGTTTGCGGGCTGTGGCTGGGGTTTTGCCGATCGCCGCTGCTGCTCAAAAAATGGGTATTTCAGGATTAGTTGTACCGGCTGGTAACGCGCAGGAAGCGGCTTTGGTGCACGGAATATCTGTTTATGGTTTTGAGAATATTTTTGCAGTTACTGATTTTTTAAACAATCCTGAAGTTTATTCGCCTGTAGAAGTAAACGGTCGAGAAGAGTTAGCTAAAACGCGGTTTTCGGGTTTAGATTTAAAGGATGTAAAGGGGCAAATTCACGCGCGGCGGGCTTTGGAAATTGCGGCGGCGGGGGGGCACAATTTAATTTTTGTGGGGCCGCCAGGGAGCGGTAAGACGATGTTGGCGAGGCGTTTGCCGGGTATTTTGCCGCCGCTGACTTTTGAGGAAGCTTTGGATGTAACTCAAATTCATTCGGTGGCTGGGTTGTTGAAGGATAAGGGAAGCTTGGTGGGCGATCGGCCTTTTCGCAGTCCTCACCATTCGGCATCGGGGCCTTCTTTAGTAGGTGGCGGCAGTTTTCCGCGTCCGGGCGAAATTTCTTTAGCACACCGCGGCATACTTTTTTTGGATGAATTAACTGAGTTTAAAAGAGATGTTTTGGAGTTTTTGCGGCAACCGCTGGAAGACGGTTATGTGACAATTTCTCGAACTAGACAATCGGTGATGTTTCCGGCGCAATTCACATTAGTTGCAAGTACGAATCCTTGCGCTTGCGGTTATTACGGCGATTCGATTCAACAGTGTACTTGTTCGCCGCAAAAGAGGGAGCAATATTGGGCAAAACTTTCGGGGCCTTTGATGGATCGGATTGATTTGCAAGTGGCGGTTAATCGTTTGAAACCCGAGGAAATTACGCGACAGCCGACGGGCGAGGAGTCGGAACCGGTCCGGGTGAGGGTGCAGCGGGCGCGAGAGATCGCAACTCGCCGTTTTCAGTCGGAATCTAGCTTGCGCTGCAACGCAGAGATGCAAAGCAGTCACATTAACAAATGGTGTCAGTTGGATGATGCTTCTCGGAATTTATTGGAGATGGCGATTCGGAAGTTGGGGCTGTCGGCGAGGGCTAGCGATCGAATTTTGAAGGTTGCTAGAACTATTGCTGATTTGTCGGGGGATGAAAGCTTGAAAACGAATCATGTGGGAGAGGCAGTGCAGTATCGGACGATCGATCGGATGCAGTAAGGTGGATGTGCGATGTTTTTCAAGTCGTAAGTTGATATATTGCAGGTCGGTATTTTGGTTCGGGAATGGGTTTTCCCGCAGCTTTTGCAGCTTCCAGCCATGCTGTTTTAGCAATCTGTACTTCCTGCAAAGCTGATTCTGGGGTTTCGCCAAAAGCAGAACAGTATTTTAAATCAGGAATATCGGCAATGTAGCTTTCATCTTCGTTGCTGTAAAAAATATTGA
Source organism: Microcoleus sp. F4-D5 (assembly GCF_036704885.1). NCBI lineage: Bacteria > Bacillati > Cyanobacteriota > Cyanophyceae > Oscillatoriales > Microcoleaceae > Microcoleus > Microcoleus sp. F4-D5. The sequence goes on from NZ_JAUBSX010000009.1 coordinate 90,220, forward strand.
TGTGATAGTCTTTCATGATTCATCATCCTTAATTGTGAGCTATATCGTGTATTCCTGCTTCGTAAAATCCTTCCTCTTGAAGAAATTGAGTTAATTCCTTAAGTCCTTGGCGACGCATCACTTTTCGCTGTTCTCGATAAATGATTAAATCCTTAAATCGAATCCGCCGATGGGAACCTACTTTGATATAAGGAATTGCTCCTTCATCTAGCAACTTGACAAGGAAAGGTCGCGATACATTCAGGATATTAGCAGCTTGCTGCGTCGTCAGTTCGCGATTGTAACGAACTATCGAAACAGCCCGATCTGATGCCATTGCTTGTACAGCTTGACGCAGGATATTGCAGACTGATTCTGGAATTAGAATCTCTTCTCCGTTACTTGTGACTAATTTTGGTTGTGCAGATTCTCGGCTAAGTATCTGTGCTAATTGTGCTATGGATTCTTGTTCTTTTTCTGGAGGTAAAACAGACTCTGGCGATGATTTTTGCTTCAACATAGCAAGTCTCTCTTTTAATGTGTTTTTGTCTGATTTATGTAGTTTTGGACTCACTTCGACCAAAGAAACCGGGTTTTTCACGAAAATATTTCGTTGCTACCAGCAGAGTCGCGAAAAAACCTGGTTTCTGGCTAGCCGCGTGTAAGTCTCCGGCGCATACTCAGTTGTTTTGACGATAACACTTTTCGTGCCGTAAACGCAATATCCGAAACAAACGAAATATTCAAATCCAGAAATCGGAAAGTTCGATCGCCCGAAATTTCCCATGCCGACTCAAGACGGATGCCTTGCAGATGTACAATAGGACGATCGCACTCTCCGACTCCAAGCGCGATCGAGCCCTACACCCTGCCCCAAGTGGGCAACATCAGATAGAACTCAGTAAAAAAATATAAAATGGAAGCAATACAACTGTCTTTATTCTCAAACGAAAAAGAACCAATTCCTGTCAAAAAGCAGAAGAAAGCAAAATTAGGGCGTTACGAACGCATCCAACGCGAACTAGAAGCAAATGACTGCGATCCCTACAAGATATTCATTGATGTTGAATCTCAGTCACTGCCAAAATCAGACTATACATTTGTCGATCTTTTTTGCGGTGCGGGCGGCATGACCCAAGGTTTATTGCAAGCAGGTTTTCGACCAGTAGCAAGCGTTGAAATTAATGCGATCGCCTCGGCAACTCATACAAAAAACTTTCCCGATTGCCATCACTTGTGCGACGATATAAAAAACTTAAATCCCCAAAAGTTGCTCGCTGAAATTGGTTCGCCAGAAGTTCATGTTGTGGTAGGCGGGCCGCCGTGTCAAGGCTTCTCAGTTGCAGGAAAACGCGACCCCAACGACCCTCGAAATCGCCTCTTTAGAGAGTTTGTCCGCGTTGTCTCTGAAATACGTCCTTGGTATGTTGTCATGGAAAACGTACCCGGAATATTGACTATCCAAAAAGGGGCTGTTAAGCAAGCGATTTGCGAGGCTTTTGAGGAAATTGGCTATCCCCATATGTCCGTTGCTGTTCTGGAATCCGCAACCTATGGAGTCCCGCAAATCCGCCCGCGAGCTATTTTTATTGCCAATAGATTCGGGATGCAAAATCCCTATCCGAAACCGCAATTGTTACCCGAACAATACAAAGCGATTGAGTCAGCAATTGATGATTTACCAGAATATACTCCCATACCAGAAATTAACCACGAATGGACTCGTCATTCTGTTGAGTACATGGAAAGACTTGCTAAAGTTCCACCAGGCGGTTCTTTGTATGAAAGCTACGCCGATGCTTTCAAGCGACAGTATCCGGGCAAACCGAGTATGACTGTTAAAGAAAATCACGGCGGCACTCATATTCATCCTTATCTCAACCGCGTGATTTCAGCTCGTGAAATGGCTAGATTGCAAACTTTCCCGGATTCATTTATTTTTGAAGGTTCTATGAAAAAGGCAATGTGGCAAATTGGAAATGCCGTGCCGCCCCGTTTAGCGGAGTGTATCGGCTTTGCACTTATTCCCTATTTGAGCTATATTGCTTTGAACAAACCTAGTAAAGTTACTCTTCCAGGCAAAGCCTAAGAATTAGCAAATAAGATATTACTGATTTTCCTCGCGACGCTGAACTTTTAATAATATATTACTGGCAAACTTTGGTGTACCTGCTTTTTCACCTAAAAAATTAATTAATTCAGTAAAAGTCTTGGGGGGATTTTTGTACTTTTGAGACTGTTGCTGTAATAAATCAACTATTGAGTCCGGGTATTCGTCCAATAAATCGCTCAGAAACTCATCGGGTGACTGTGCTTTAATGTTCCAAGGAGCTAGATCGTTTTCTCTGAAATCATTGAGATTATTGGTAACGATGACATCAGCCTTAGCCGTTACGGCTGCGGCAAGAACGTGACGGTCTTTAGGGTCATTTGTCATTGCTTCCTCTAGCCCGACAGGCACTTCAACCATCGCTTCAGGAAAAGCTAATTTGATTTGATTTTCAAGATTCTTTGCTTTCTCCTGCGAAAGCTTTCCTCCACCGATCAGGTTGTCTATTGCCTCATCGAGGATTTTCTGAGACCAATATGGTAAATACAAACCTTCATCAGCAGTGGAAAGCAGAGTATCGCGCAAATACATCGGGAAAAGGACACAAGCATCAAGTACAACACTAAGTTTAGTCATATTAGAGGTTAAATTAGTCCTATTCCTCGTACAAGCCAGCTTCCTCAGTCATCTCGATTAGCTCATCCAAGAGTTGGCGGCGCTTGACTTTCCGCTGTTCCTTATAAATCATTAAATCTTGGAAAAGTATGCGCCGATGGGAACCAACTTTGATATGGGGAATTTCTCCGTTTTCCAGTAATTTTACTAAAAATGGTCGCGATACATTCAGAATATTAGCAGCTTCCTGTGTTGTCAGTTCGCGATTGTGACGCACGATGGAAATAGCTTGACCTGATGCCATTGCTTGGACAACTTGACCGAGTAAACTGTAAACTGATTCGGGAATGAGAATTTCTTCTCCGTTACTTGCCACTAATTTTAGTTGTGAAGATTCGAGGCTGAGAATCTGCTTTAATTGCGCTATGGCTTCTTTTTCTTGATCTGGAGTCAAAACTGACTCTGGGGACTCTTTTTGCTTCAACATAGCAAGTCTCTCTTTTGAGGTGTTTTTCTCTGATTTATGTAGTTTTGGACTCACTTCGAGCAAAGAAACCGGGTTTTTCACGATATTTCGTTGCCACCAGCAGATTCGCGAAAAAACCCGGTTTCTGGCTACCCGCGTGTAAGTCTCCGGCGCATACTCAGTTGTTTTCACGATAACACTTTTCGCGCCGCAAACGCAATATCCGCAACAAGCGAAATATTCAAACTTGTATGAAGCAAGGTGTGCAGTGCACTTCCTTGCAGTAGCTTGGGAAAATTAGCTTTGTATTGGCTTATGATTCAGACTTTTTGAGTATTCTTACTATTTCTTCAAGCAGTCTCTCTATAGCTGATGAGCTGTCTCTGACTTGAGTTACGTTGGGGAGAGATTCGCTATTTCTAATTTTCTGATGCAGAAAACCATCAGCTATGTTTCTGTAAAAATCCTCTAGGTACTTCATAGATTTTCTGAAAGATTGGTTTTCATTTGGTGAAGTTTTGCTTCCATAATTATTGGCGACTTCGGCGAATTTTTCAAATTTAAATATAGGAGGTACATGATCCATAATTGCACGAGTAAGCATGGCAGTCGCATAATAGTTTTTATTAGAATAGCTACTGTTTAGTTCCTCACATAATCTTATAAGTTTGGAAAGGTCAAACTTTAATTCCTTTGATGAAATGTCTCTAATTTCCTGTAGTCTACCTTCATCAATAAAAGGGGGATTGGGTGACACAGTTAAAGTTTGAGCAACCTGATTTGTGGGTTTATTTGTAATCGCGATCTTCTCCACTTCAGCTATTCCTTTAAATGTAATACAAACAGCATAATTAATAGAATCCAGATCAAATCTATTACATAGAAAACCTTGATCTATTAAGTAGTTAGTAATACTGATAACTTGATTTTCAGATAAACCTATATCCTTAGTAATATAACCAAGACGAATATATTCATCTGGATCGTCTTCGGTAGCTTTATAAATACAATATAGGACTTGATAACGCTTGATTTGTTGTTTTATAACTGCGATATCGACATTTTCGACATTTGGAGTTGACTTCAATAAACGCTCAGTGCTATCGCTCAGATTTTGAGTGACCTGATTTTCTACTTCAGCTATTCCTTTAGATGTAATCGAAACATCACGATCAATCTCATCTCTCCATGGAGGACATGAATTATCTATTTTTATGAAATCCTGCGTGGATAAGTATTCGGAAATATTGAGAATTTCACTTTCCGGTAAATTTATAGACTTAGCAATATAAGCAAGAGAAATATTTATCGGATATATATTTAGATCCGGAGCTTTATAAACACAATGCAAAAAATCAAAATGTTTCTTGTTTAGTTGTTCAGAATATTGACTATCGACGTTCATAGTTAACCTCAATAAAATCTTTGTACTAGCGTTTACATTCAGTATCTCTCAACAGTATATTATATACTGCTTTGTACAAATATGCCCACGTCATGCGAAGGAATCTGAAATAATCGTTCTAGATTCTTAGTTGCTGGCAATGGTTTACCTTCAGCTTGACGAGTCTCGATTAGTAACTCTATTACCTCTCGTACATTGTAGATAGCTTCTTCATAAGAATCTCCGTGAGTTACCGGCTGCATTACATCCTCAAATTCAGGCAAAAACACGACAAAGCATCGATCTTCTTCTGACCATTGGATAACAATTGTATATTTCAGGGTTCTGTCTCCTCTGCTTCGATTTGCCTTAAAGCCTCAAGTATTTCGTTGACTAACTTCTCTAAATATAGTTTAGCATCATTTCCGTTTATAACTATTTCTTAGGTCATCCAAATCTTCATTTTTGATAATTAAAGTTGATGGACGGTTATTGGGGCTTTTTACTATGTAGCTACTATTTTCACGGAGATGAGGCTTACAAATTGTATTTTTACCCGGAACCAAAGAAATCTCTCCTGACAGATTGTTGTATTCTATGGGCAACAAATGATTGCAATTTAAGCTAGAAGTAATGTCTATAGAAACTCCAGAAAGCACAGACCAAATTTCTTTTTCAGGGGAGTATGGATAATAGCAGGGTGCTATTGTATAACGTTGATACTCATCTATAGGAAATTCAGTGTAATGAACGGAATCTAGAATTAATGGCCTGAAGGTTTGACCCATCGAAAGCGTATAGACTACTAGCACATCCTTGATATAGATTAGCTTATAAGCTTTCTTTACTAACTCTAGTTTGGGGTTACTGCTTTCACAATTTGAAACGTACGACAGAAAATAAGTTATGTCAACCTTATGAAACATCCCTTGTTTGTTTAAGGTAGCAATTTCAAAAGATCCTCCATAACTAGATAATATGTTCTTAAACTCTGTAACTAATAATGCTCCACAGATACATTGCGATGCTATAACAGCATCGTCGTATTCACTGGTTTTTTTAGGTATTGAGGGCTGTCTTGGTACCGTAGTTTCTAATAGATGTATTAGGTCGTTACTACCCGAACCAGATATGAAGGTATTCCCATACGTCGGTATTTTTATTTCATTAATTTTTGCTCCATTAAAAGAATACTGAAATTCTTTTATGCCGTCAGCATCAATAATGTATCCTATGAAACACACCTCTGCCTTTCCCATCCAGTCTCTTATTTCGTCGCTTTCAAAAAAAGTTTTTAAAGAATTTCTTGTGAAATTTGCGGCATCAGAACGGGCTTTTAATTCTTTTAAAAGTGTATGGGCGGCGCACCAGTCTCCGCACCATGCAACCATTAGATTCGAGCTGATGATATTAACTTTTTGGCGCAGTTCCAGAATCCCGCGCTCTAAATCTTCAGGAGGAGATATTTTTCGGTCACAAGTAGGGATATCAATAAGTTGTGAGGGGCCGGGACAACTTATTAATACATCTCCTATTAGTACAGGATGATTGTTGATGTAGAACGCAGCTATTAATGTCATTTAACAAATGCTTAAATTTATTGATAGCTCTAATATAACAAAAATAGATTTTTGGGGAAGGAGAAATTAATCTCGGCAGTTGTCTTACAAGATGACCTAAAACACGCAGAATCTTCTGTTTCGATCGACTCATCTGCCAATTCTCAGTCTCTGCGGACGATCGGTCTACGGACGATGTGTCACATATCTGGAAAGTTCGATCGCCCGCAATTCCCCATCTCGGCTCAAGAGGGATGCCACACAGAGGTACAATAGGATGATCGCATTCCCTAACTCAAAACGCGATCGCTCGCTACACTTTCACCGCAATCTCTGCGATCGGGGGTTGATATTGACAACTTTTGACTCGTTTATTACTCCTGCTCAAGCAAACGCCATTAAGATAGGGCGATCGCCAAAAAATAACGGATAATGAGACTATCGCCAACATTGAGGGGAAAAAGATGACTTCTCAAACGATCGAACTTTTGGAAGAGTTGCTAGGCAAGTTACAGCACTTACTCCCGGAAAATCAGCAGCTTTTGTTAACTTTTGCAGAGTTTTTGCTGGAACGACAGATGCGATCGATCCCCGAAAACACTTCAGTTGAAGCTGCACCCCCTCCTGGGCAACAACGGGTTTTGGGTCTGCATCAAGGGATGGGCTGGATGAGTGAGGATTTTAACGAGCCACTTCCTGATGCGTTTTGGTTGGGTGAAGCATGAATATTTTGCTGGATACGCACGTCTTGATTTGGCTAGCGATCTCTCCCCAAAACTTATCGCAACAAGCGACGAATATTATCACCGATCCAATTCATACTTTATTTACGAGCTTGGTTAGTATTTGGGAAATGCAAATTAAGCTTCAGCTTGGGAAGTTAACACTGAACGTGTCCTTAACTGAATTGATAGAACGCCAGCAGCAAGTCAATGGATTGCAAATTTTGCCGATCGAGCTAGCTCATATTTTTGCATTAGACACATTGCCAAATGCTCATCGCGATCCATTCGATAGACTCTTAATTGCTCAAGCCGTTGTGACTCGAATGCCTATCTTAAGTATTGATGCTGTATTTGACAGCTACCCCGTACAAAGATTGTGGTAGAGAGATCGGTTGAATAGGCTTTAACTTATAATCGGCGATCGGTAAAGAATATCGCATTCAGACTCAGAAATCGGGTTTTTACCGCGTCTGCAGGTTGCAACGAAGTATTTTCGCAAAAAACCCGGTTTCTCGGCTATTTGGCTCTTGTACCCCCACACAGAGGTACAATAGGACGATCGCATTCCCCAACTCCCACCGTGATAGAGCGCTACACTTTGCCCGAAATGGGCAACATCTGGACTGAAACCGCCAAACTGAAAACGTGGCTGCAAGTAGAAATCGCTGTCTGCGAAGCTCAAGCCGAACTCGGCTACATCCCCGCCGCCGCAGTCGAAGAAATCAAAGCTAAGGCTAATTTTGACCCGAAACGAGTCCTCGAAATAGAAGCCGAAGTCCGCCACGACATGATCGCCTTCTTGACAAATGTCAACGAATATGTAGGCGATGCCGGCCGCTACATTCACCTCGGCTTAACCAGTTCCGACGTGCTGGATACCGCTTTGGCGCTGCAATTAGTCGCTAGCGTCAATATCTTGTTAGAACGTGTCGAAGAATTGAGTCAAGCTATTCGCTATCAGGCACAACAGCATCGCAATACCGTGATGGTTGGCCGATCGCACGGAATTCACGCCGAACCCATCACCTTTGGCTTTAAACTAGCAGGATGGCTGGCAGAAGTCTTTCGCAACCGCGCCCGATTGGTGAATTTGCGATCGTCCATTGCAGTCGGCAAAATCTCCGGCGCAGTCGGAACCTATGCTAATATTGACCCGCGAATTGAAGCGATCGCCTGTCAAAACCTCGGACTCGAACCCGATTGTGCATCGACTCAAGTCATTTCGCGCGATCGGCACGCCGAATACGTCCAAACCTTAGCACTCTTAGCAGCATCGATCGAGCGTTTTGCAGTAGAAATCCGCAACCTGCAACGCACCGACGTTCTCGAAGTCGAAGAGTTCTTTGCCAAAGGGCAAAAAGGCTCATCTGCCATGCCCCACAAACGCAACCCGATTCGATCGGAAAGACTCACAGGGATGGCGAGAATCGTCCGCGCCAATGCCGTCGCAGCCTTAGAAAACGTAGCGCTTTGGCACGAAAGAGACATCTCTCACAGTTCCGTAGAACGGATGATTTTGCCCGACAGTTCTACAGTAACTCACTTCATGTTAGTAGAAACCACAGACTTAGTAAAACACCTGCTAGTCTATCCCGAAAACATGAAACAAAACATGAACCTTTACGGCGGAGTCATCTTCAGCCAGCGAGTCATGTTAGCTTTAGTAGAAAAAGGCACCAGTCGCGAAGAGGCCTACAAAATTGTGCAATCTTGTGCTCACGAAGCTTGGAACAAACCGGGCGGCAATTTCTACAATTTAATTGCTAAGGACGATCGGGTAACAGCTAAGATGACCACCAAAGAAATTGATGATTGTTTCGATCCGCAGTATCAATTGAGGCACTTAGATTTAGTGTATCAGCGCTTGGGAATTTAAAAATCTTTTGAATTTCTTACTAAAGATACAAGATCGATCGTAATCCTTCATCTATTTCATCCTGTAAATCCTGTGGTATTGTGCCAATGCACTCAATTAAAAATGTTTTGTCCACAGTAAAAATCTGAGAAATATTAGCCACAGAATCCTTGGATAAACCTGTGGCTTTACTCGGTAACGAGCATTACCTGGTGCTTCCGCTAACCGCAGATTAGAAGTAATGATGACGACGATTACAGTGCTAATACGACTCTGAGTAAAAGTATCATCCTGAACAATTAAGACGGGACGACGATATCCAGGTTCTGAAGCAATTGGAGAGGGTAAGTTTGCCCACCAAATTTCTCCGCGATACATTACCAATCCTCATGGGGTAAGGACATAAATTGCATCTTTGCCAAGACTGGATCTAGTTCAGAGCACTCTTCAGAATAGACTTGATTGAGTTTGCTCAAAATTCGCTCGCGGTTGTGTCGCCGCAGATACGCCTGCAATGCTTTTGTATAAAGCTCACTGCGTGATAACCCTAACTGACTAGCCAAAGCTTCGGCTTCTTCAAAAACTAAATCTGGAAGTGAAATTGCAGTTTTCATAGCTCCGCTTGCTGTCACGGTGACATCATAATATTGGTTATAGCATAGAACAACGACCTCAATCTACTTTTTAACACTCACAATCAGAACAGCTATGAAATTTAATCGTTTTGGACAATACCCGATCGCATTTATGCTAGTGTTGCTATGTACGATCGGTCTGCACCATATAACATTTGTCCGCGCCCAGGAGCCGCCACAAGTGCAAATTATCCAACCAGAACCAAACCCAGTAGTACCTGAAAGTATTTTCATGAGTCAACTCCCCAGTTGGGCGCGACTGGTTGACATCCGCACCGTAAATCGCAACATTCGCCTCGATATCCGATACGCCACTACTAACAATTTCTTGAAACGAAAACTTTATCCTATATCGAAATGCGCCTTGAGAAGTTCTGTTGCTCAAAAGTTAGCGCTAGTTCAAACAGATTTGGAAAAAATTGGATTGGGTTTGAAAGTTTACGATTGCTACAGGCCTTTTTCTGTGACTGAGCAAATGTGGGAAGTTATGCCAGATCCTCGCTATGTTGCCAATCCTGCTAGGGGCTCGCGGCACAATCGCGGTGCTGCTATTGATTTGACTTTAGTCGATCGCACTGGCAAAGAATTAGAAATGCCAACACCTTACGATGATTTTACCGAAAAAGCTCACGCAGATTATCAAGGCGGCAGCGCCCAATCTCGGAAAAATCGTCAAGTGCTTAAGGATGCAATGAAAAAACACGGATTTATCGGTATCACAACAGAATGGTGGCACTTTGATTCGGAAGATTGGCAGAAATTTGCGATTCTCGATATCTCGCTTGGGGCTATTCCTTAACTATACTATTTATTAATAGTCGCAGATCCAGGTAGGACACGGCAGTGTCGTATCCCTACAGATATCAGGAAAATTATCGCAATTTTACCGAAAATTCGTATTCGTATCCCCGGAAATTTGAATCTAATTGTAATGTGTAATTGCCTGTTACTGGCACTTTTCCAGTCCACTCTGTTTCATTGCCTTGATAAGGATCTCCGGCTAAAAGTTTGCCGCTGGGAGTTATAATTTGCGGGAAAACATCTTTCCGATTCCTAACAGTCATTGTTTGACCTTTTCTAGCGCGAATCCGGTAAGAATGGCTGCCGCCGCCAATAATTCGACCTTTGACGATCGCCTCATCTCCTCCCGGCAGAAAATTAATCTGCTGGTTGACGTTGGAACAACTGCTTTCGGTGCGGTTTTTGGCAATCCAACCGGGAGGATCGGTAATTCGCAGCCAACCGTTTTGTTCTTCGGCGACTGAAACAAAGGTATTATTTTTAAGTTTTCCTACTATTTGGCTGCCCCTTACTTGCGGGATCGATCGCACGTTTAGCGGTGGATTCGGATCGCTGACTACAGCTTGGCTGATTTTGCAACCCGAATTTGGCGGTGTGACAACTACTGGCTCAACTTTTCGCGGAGAGACTCCTGCAACTAGCGAGGATGGAAGTTTTGGGGTTTTGGCAGGTTGGGCTTCGGATTTCGGAGATTCCGCAGCCTGGGTTTTTGGTTGCCGAGATTCGGGGTTGTTCGTCGATTCCCCTGCAATCTGGTTTCTGGTGGATACCGGTGATTCAGCGAGGGAAGGATGGGATTGTTTCATCGCACCCGACTGTATAGTTGCAACAGCCACTCCCACCGCTGTTGCCACTCCTGCTAAGCTTACTGTGATGATTTGAGCCTTAGTAAATGACATAAAAAACCCTCTCTGTATCTATACTAATAATTTTTGTTTGGGAGTTGGGGCGATCGCCAGTTAATTTATAGTGGAAATACCTAGTGCGGCCCACAGGGTCAGGATTTTTAGATAAAATTTCAGATCCATAATTGCCGCAATAATTTGAGTCAACATATACTGGATGCCTATACTGATGGTAATCTTGCTCTGGGGTATTTGCGCGCAAATTTGCGAAAGTAAGCGTTCAGCGCGAGGTACATAAAATGTCAAAATTGATTCCTCTGAGATTACAACCGCCTCGCGATCGATTGTTGGAGGAGGTGAAGCAAGAAGTCCAAGCAGGACGATCGCAGTCTTTGCACGCGGCTGTGCTGGCTAACCTCAGCCAAGACTCGCAGCCAACGGGTGTTAACCGCTGTTGGGATGTGGAAGTGAAAGCGGGCAACCGTCCGAGTTTTCGGCTTCCTCCCAAAGCCAGCATTGCTAAAGTGTTCGATCGCACCGGCGGCAAATTGGTAATTTTGGGAGCGACGGGTGCAGGCAAAACTACGACGCTGCTAGAATTAGCTCGCGTGTTAGTTTCCCGCGCCCAAAAAGATGTTAGTTTGCCAGTACCAGTGCTGTTTGAACTCGGATCGTGGAAAGCAGAATCTGGGGCGATCGCAGATTGGTTAATTGCTCAACTTCAGTTTAAATACGGCATCTCTCCTGCCGCAGGCAAAAAATGGCTTGCCGAACAAAAATTGCTGCCTCTCCTCGACGGCTTGGACGAAGTAGAAACCCACCGCCAAAATATCTGCATTCAAGCAATCAATCAGTTTGTTGAAAGCGAATTTAAACCCAAACATTTAGTAGCTTGCAGCAGTTTTGAAGCTTACAAAAACTGCCAGACTAGATTTCGCCTGCAAGCAGCGGTTTTATTGAAACCTTTAACAGAAACTCAAATCCAAAATTATCTGCTAGAAGCCAGAAGCCGCGAACTTTGGTACAGCATTGAGCGGGAGCCGGAGTTGTTGAAATTGGCAAAAGTTCCCTTGCTTTTGAGCATGATGGCTTTGGCTTACGACGATATTTTAATCGAAGCTTGGAAGCGCATAACTTCTGCCGAAGAACAGCGCAAATATCTGTTAACTGCCTATATCCGGCACCAAATCACCGGGGAAGTCAAGCAGTATCCCAGAGGTAAGGAACTGCGGCCGGAACAAATTCGCCACTGGCTGGGATGGTTGGCGAGAAGGATGGAACAGCAAGGAATGCAAGAATTTTATCTCGATCGCATACCGTATAGCTGGCTGCAAACAGACGAGGAACGGCGCAAGTATCAGTTTGGAGTTAAGCTGCTTGGCGGGCTGATTTGGGTGATTTTGGGATTAATTGCCAGCCTAGTCTCCGGGTCGATTTGGGGATTAATTGCGGGTGCTGTTGCTGCGGTAATTAGTGCTTTGCTGCCGGGAATTCCGGGGATTGAAAGTTTTATATTGCGCCTGGTGCTGTGGTCTAACGGCTACATTCCTTGGGATTACAGGCGTTTTCTCGATGCTGCGACCGATCGCCTGCTGCTGCAAAAAACTGGCGATCGGCGCTATCGATTTATTCACGATTTGTTGCAAAAGCATTTTGCTGAAATATAAATTATCGATCGCCCCTACCTGAAAAAAAATAGCGATCGAATTACTGACTGCCATTAGTTCAAATTATCTGGGTCTACTCCCAACTCTCGCAATCTTTGAGCTAATTGTTGGGCGCGCCGATCTAATTGTTGGGCGCGCCGATCTAATTGTTGGGCGCGCTGCTCTAACTGTTCGGCGCGCTGCGCTTCCTGCTTCACTTGTTCTTCAGGTGTCAAATAGCGTTTGCCATCGGCATCGTACCAATACAACCACTCTCTTGTCACCCCAGAATAATTTCCCCTTTCACAACCAATTCCCAAACCGATTTCTGGCATCCAAACAGGATTTCCTGACTGCAGTTCATACTTGCCATTGACTAACTTGTGTACTTCCAAACGCGGTTTACGGCGGCGGCGGGAAGAATAAATCACGTAATAAAGTACGCCTAAAGCTTGATATTCTTCCAATTTCGTGGTGTATTCCTTGCGATAATTTTGGGAAACAACTTCTAGCACGAACAGCGGCATGACATTTTCATCCCACACCACGTAACTGGGACGCAATTCTTCGTCGTAAAACCGTTCTACTCCTAAACTCAAGAAAGCATCTGGGACAATAGCTGGCTTGTCAGGGTGATAGTAAATACCCATATCTATCCCAAAAAACCAGTCCATGCGTGACGACCAAAGTATCAGCAAGATTGCCTTTAGCAACCCCGGTATTAGTTCTTGCAGTTCGTTATCCACAGGCGTTTCATCCGAGTCTGGCAGTTCGTCGGCTGAGGGCAAGTTCCTCGGCAAGTTGTACTGTAACATTGCTGCTTTCCTCAATACTAATTCATATTATATAAACGCAAATTACTCTTGAACAAAAGAATAGTTTTTCAATAATTTGACAAAAATAGCCAAACATGATAATGGCATTGCCAATTCTGCACGCTTTAAGTACAAAATGTTCGATCGACTCCTAGATCGACACCCCCAAAAGGTTAAGATTCTAATCTGACCCTCCTGCAATCATTGCTTCACCTCCTATGGCAGAAACCTTATTGTTCAACGCCCTCCGCGAGGCGTTAGACGAAGAAATGGCCCGCGACTCCGCCGTATTCGTACTCGGCGAAGACGTAGGTCAATACGGCGGTTCCTACAAAGTCACCAAAGACCTCTACAACAAATACGGCGAACTTAGAGTGCTCGACACCCCGATCGCCGAAAATAGCTTTACAGGCATGGCAGTAGGCGCAGCAATGACGGGACTCCGGCCGGTCATCGAAGGCATGAACATGGGCTTTTTGCTGCTGGCCTTCAACCAAATTTCCAACAACGCCGGAATGCTGCGCTACACCTCCGGCGGCAACTTCAAAATGCCAATGGTAATTCGCGGGCCCGGCGGCGTGGGCCGGCAACTCGGCGCGGAACACTCCCAGCGCCTAGAAGCATATTTCCAAGCAGTACCGGGTTTGAAAATAGTCGCCTGTTCGACTCCCTACAACGCCAAAGGACTCTTAAAATCAGCCATCCGCGACGATAATCCGGTTCTGTTTTTCGAGCACGTCCTTCTTTACAACCTCAAAGAAAATTTGCCAGAAACAGAATATTTAGTGCCGCTGGACAAAGCAGAAATCGTGCGATCGGGCAAAGATGTCACCATCCTGACATATTCCAGGATGCGGCACCACGTCTTGCAAGCAGTGCCCGCCCTGCTAAAAGAAGGTTACGATCCAGAAGTCATCGACCTAATTTCTCTCAAACCCCTGGACATGGAGACAATTGGCGCATCCATTCGCAAAACTCACAAAGTAATTATTGTAGAGGAGTGCATGAAAACAGGAGGCATCGGTGCCGAATTAATTGCTTCGATTAGCGATCGATTTTTTGACGAACTCGACGCACCGGTTTTGCGCCTGTCTTCACAAGATATTCCCACACCTTACAACGGGAATTTGGAAAGACTGACCATTGTCCAGCCCACTCAAATTGTCGAGGCAGTCCAAAAAATGGTAGCTTTGCGAGTATAAATAGTGATTAGTCAATAGTCATTGGTTGACTGTTGACTGTTGACTGATGACTGTTGACGGATGACTGATGACTGTTGACTAAAATCTGCCAACCGCCAACTGCCAACTGACAACTACCAACAGACCAATGACTAATAATTAAATATGCAAAAACAACGTTCCATATTAGCCTTAATTTTTGTTTTAATCATCGCCGCCATTACTGTAATAGTAACAATTCCGACGCGGCTGGGATTAGACTTGCAAGGAGGGTCGCAACTCACAATTCAAGTAAAAACTACCCCGACAATTCCCAAAATTGACCAGGGAATGTTAGAAGCAGTGCGGCGGATTGTCGAAAACCGCGTCAACGGTTTGGGCGTTTCCGAAGCATTAGTCCAAACAGTAGGAGAAGACCAAATTCTCGTGCAGTTGCCCGGAGTAAATGACCCGCAGCAAGCAGAACGAGTTTTGGGCGGCACCGCCAAGCTAGAATTTTTGGAACAACTGCCCGGAACAGAAACACAATTAGCCATTGAAAGGCAGTTGCAGCAGGAATTGCTGGTCAAACAAACAGCATTGAAAACTAGCAATAATGAGGCGGCTATCAAAGAAAATCAGGCTGCTTTGAAAAGAAGCAATGAGGCGATCGCCAAACTCTTCAAAAGCAGCGGCCTCGGCGGCGAAAACCTCAAAGACGCTCAACCTCAACCCTTGGCGGCTGGGAACAACTGGAACGTTGCTCTCCGTTTCGATACCAAAGGAGGCGAACTCTTTGCCCAACTAACTAAAAATTTAGCCGGCACCGGACGCAGTATCGGTATTTTCCTAGACGAAAGAATGATCAGTTCTCCAGTCGTCGGCGTTGAATTTGCCCAGACAGGAATTACTGGTGGGAGTGCCGTAATTCAAGGCAACTTTACAACGCAAGAAGCCAACGATTTAGCAGTGCAATTGCGGGGCGGCGCTTTGCCCGTGCCGGTCGAAATTGTAGAAAACCGCACTGTCGGCGCTAGCTTGGGTAAAGACAGCATTCAAAGCAGTATTAACGCAGGTATCGGCGGCTTAATTTTGGTCTTGATTTTCATGGTTGCCTACTATCGACTCCCCGGCGTAATTGCCAATATTGCGCTGTTAATTTATGCTCTGTTAACTTGGGCAGCTTTCGTGCTTTTGGGCGTGACATTAACGCTGCCGGGAATTGCTGGTTTCGTTCTCAGCATCGGGATGGCAGTGGATGCTAACGTGCTGATTTTTGAGCGCACGCGGGAAGAGTTGCGGGCGGGAAAAACGCTTTACCGATCGGTCGAATCGGGTTTTTACCGCGCTTTTTCCAGCATTTTAGACGGCAACGTCACAACAGTTATTGCTTGTGCTGCTTTGTTCGGGTTGGGCGCTGGTTTAGTTAAAGGGTTTGCTGTAACTCTGGCATTGGGCGTAGTAGTGAGTATGTTTACTGCTATTACTTGCAGCCGCACTCTACTTTTGGTAGTGTTGGGCTTTCCTGCCCTGCGGAAACCTCAGTGGTTCTGTCCCGATTTGTCGAAAACTGCTAATAGTTAACTGTTGACTGTTGACTGTTGACTGTTGACTGACTAGGTAAGGTGCGCCGTAGGTAAGGTTCGCATTGCGCACCCTACATTGAGAAATTTTTCTTCCCTCTTCCTTATTCCTTATTCCCTCTTCCTTATTCCTTCTTCCTTCTTCCTTCTTCCTTCTTCCCTCTTCCTTCAAATTATGAAATTCAGTGTTATCAAACAGCGATCGCTCTGGTGGAGTATTTCCACCGCTATAATCCTTGCAGGTATAGTGTCGATGGCGATTTCTTGGACTCGTCCCGACATTCGCGCACCGCTGCGGCCCAGTTTGGACTTTATCGGCGGCACTAGGCTGCAATTTGAACTCGACTGCACGAAACCGGAAAATTGTAAACCCATCGATATTGCTGCTGTCCGCGAAGTCCTGGACGCCCAAGGTTTAGGTGGCAGCAGCATTCAAGTTATCGGCCAAGAACAGCGAGGTTTGTCGCTGCGAACGAAAACTTTGGATGTCGAACAGCGGACTAATTTACAAACAGCTTTGAGCGAAAAGATAGGCGCTTTTGCTCCTCAATCTACTCAAATTGATACAGTTGGGCCTACCCTCGGTAAACAATTATTTACTTCGGGATTGTTGGCTTTATTTCTGTCCTTTGCGGGAATTACGGTTTATCTAACATTCCGGTTTCAGTTGGATTACGCCTTTTTTGCTTTCGTTGCTCTATTCCACGACGTGTTTGTTACTCTTGGTGTTTTCTCGTTTTTGGGTTTAGTCCAAGGAGTGGAAGTTGACAGTTTATTTGTGGTCGCTCTCTTGACAATTATCGGTTTTTCTGTTAACGATACAGTGGTAATTTACGATCGCGTGCGCGAAGTAATCAAGCTAAATCCGGGACAGTCTATCGATCAAATTGTCGATGATGCGGTCATGCAGACCCTGGGAAGGTCAATTAACACGACGATGACAACGCTGCTGACATTGTTTTCAATCTTTTTGTTTGGCGGCGAAACCCTCAAATACTTTGCTTTAGCTTTGATTGTCGGTTTTATTGCTGGTGCATATTCGAGTATTTTCATTGCCAGTACGCTGCTAGCTTGGTGGCGCAGTCGCACCGGCAACCCTATCCCCGTCCCCGCAGAAGGAATCAACCAGTCAGAGGAAGTTTAATTGTCATTGCTCATCAGTCATTAGTTATCAAGCTGCTGACTGCTGTTAACGGTTAACTCAGGGCTAAGGCAAAAAAATGGTTTGATGCGCCACTGATAGCGGTAAGCTGCGCGCTGGATACCCTCAATACTAATGACTAATAACTAATGACTAATGACTGATGAAAGCGACGCAAATTTTCAAATTGAAGTCCAAAGGCTTCACAAACTAACAGTTTACGCCCGCTGGTTAACTGTGATATTGCTCTGGATTAGCGTCGGTTCTTTGAGCATTTGGGGTTTGCGCCGCGAAATCGCTTTGTGGTTAGAACACTTCACTTGGGCGGCGGTGCGCTACGGTTTATATTTTCACCGCTTGCCGACTCTCGGTTTGGGTTTGTGCTTGGGAATGACTTTAGCTGTGCTAACTTGGCAAAGTCGCAATAAAGTGCGAGGATTGCCCCAGCGGGAAAAACAGAGTTTGGAACAACAAGTGCGCCGCATTCGCCAGCGCGGGCCTAGTCATCCTTTGTGGAAGTGGGTTTGCAAAGGTTCGCGGTAGCAATGGGCTTTATTCTTCACTCCTAGACGCACTCCAACCTCAGAAACCGGATTTTTTACCGAATCTGTGCGCTGCAAGCAAATATGAGGGTGAAAAAACCCGGTTTCTGACCACCTTTGAGTAGATGCTAGTTATTTTAAATCCGTTAAATCCCGTACATTCCTCGTTGCCGAACTTCTTTCTGCTGTATCACGCAAAGCGAGGCAAAATCTGTGCTGCAGAAGACTGTTGAAGTGGAATTTCGATCGCAAATTCTGCTCCTTTTCCCGGTTCCGAAAAGCATTTCAATTCGCCGCCGTGTTGGTTCACAATAATTTCATAGCTAATCGACAGTCCCAAACCAGTTCCTTTGCCGACCGGCTTAGTAGTAAAAAAAGGGTCAAACAACCGCTTCCGAACATCTTCTGTCATTCCCGGGCCGTTGTCAGAAATTTTAATTATTACCTTTTTTTTCTCAATTAACTCCGTGCGAATCCAAATCGCAGGAAGCAGGCGAGTAGAGTTAGAAAGTGATGGTTGACTATTTGTACAAGACTGCTTTCGATCGCCTGGGGACTTGTGATGGCTTTGTTTATCGACTTTTTCGTCTTTTTTCGACTCCACAAGAGCGTAAATGGCATTAACTAAAATATTCATAAATACCTGATTGAGCTGTCCGGGATAGCACTGCACCAGCGGCAAGTCGCTGTATTCTTTGTGAATGGCGATCGGCTCTTGCCCCGATTTCCCTTTAAGCTGGCTTTGCAACAGCATAATCGTGTTGTTGATACCGTCGTGAATGTTGACCTGCTTCATTTCAGCTTCGTCTAATCTGCAAAAATTCCGCAGCGACAAAACGATGTCGCGCACTCTTTCTGCACCTTGCTGCATGGAATTTAACACTTTCGGCAAGTCTTCAACTAAATAATCGAACTCGATTTTTTCTGCTTCTGCTTCAATTGCTGCGATGGATTCGGGACAGTGCTGTCGGTAGAGGTCGAGCATCCGTATTAAACCTTGCATGTACTCTTTAGCGTGGTGCAAATTACTGTATATAAAGCCGATCGGATTGTTAATTTCGTGAGCTACTCCTGCTACTAACTGCCCCAAAGAAGACATTTTCTCGGTTTGAATTAGTTGAGTTTGAGTGCGCTGAAGTTCTAGCAGGGCAAGTTCGAGCTGTTGGGCTTGATGTCTTAATTGCGCTTGGGACTCGCGCATCGCCACTGTTGATAACTCGTGAATTTGCAACTGAGAAAGCAGCAGTTGATGTACGTCTAAAAGTTTGTAAGTTTCGGGTTCTACTTGTACTACAATGGGTTCGTGGATTAGTTCGGGCGATCGCTCTAAAGACTGCCGCACAGCCGTCATAATCGAGGTTTCGCTATCGAGAACCAACATATCAGTTTTAGTAAAGCGGTAAAGAATGAACAAAGGCTGTTGAGAAAATAACTCCAAACTGTAGGGGCGGCTCATGTGTTCAAAATAACGCCGCCGCGAAATCATCCCTGTAAACTTTCCTTGCTGAGTGATGATAATGCCGGGAACTAAAGGGTTTGCTTGAAAAATTTTAGCAACTTCATCCCCCGGACGATCGGACTCTAGGAGAAAGTCGTACAGGGTTAATTCCTGTAGAGTCGATCGCAAACCAAGCGGCGATTTCAGGGGACTCAACCCGTCATTTTCATACACTGCTCCCTCCTTTGGTAATTGGCAGTAGCGGTTGGCTGCTGGAGTCTTGCCTACTATTTAGACTGCCTTTTCAACTCTTTTTATAGCTTGGTCATCAACTTCTCTCTGCTCGCTCGAATCCAGTTAATTCAGCAGGATTTTCTTTGCCTTAAATCGTGCTGGTATCCCCCGAAACGATATTGCAGGTTAGATGGATTTAACAGCAGACACCCGTTTGAAACGTGACTATGTAGTAAATTTTATATATCCAAGCTTCTACTAATCCGAATATAACAGTCATAACTATTGTTAATGTTTGAGGACATTAATTTGCTTCAGATTAATAGACATCTGCGACTTGTGGCACTAAATTGGGGATTACCCGTTGCGTAAAATTATATTACAATAAGACAAGAATAGCGACAAGTAGCCAGCCGATCGCCTATTTGAGAATTCAGGCCAAATCGGTGTCGGGGAATTGCCAATAAATCTCAATAGTCAGTTGTTTCGCACAAATGCCGATCGCACTCAACCCACGGATTGTATTGCAGGTAGTCTTCGCACTAGGGGCAGCCGATTGCGAGCAATTTGTCAAGTTCGGCAACTTATACTTTAGCCGCATCAAGACTCCAAAGCTTCACAGACGAATTTTTTCCGTCAGATCCTAAAGTTGTGCGATCGCAACTAGAACTCACATTCACACATCCGCTTGATGTGCTTTAAAAATTTGCAAAAAAGTAAAGTCAGGCCGCCAACTTGATATTCAAATTTTGTCGCTGGCAAATCTGATACGGAGAATAAAGAGGAAGCAGAAGGAAATAATTTTATTTTAGCCGACTTTTCCCCAAGCTCAACTTCAATTTGAGGAAGTTGGTTTGGTTGCGATATTTCGATCGCTGTTAGTTCTCCTCCCCCTTTATTTTAGGCAATTCTCATTAGAAACTCTAAGATGTTGATTTGAGGAAGCTCAGGGGGTCGCGTTTGGTTTGGCGATCGCACTGAGCTAAATTGAAATGACACTTGAGGAAAGTAAGCGACGGTTTCCATGTGCGGTTTGCCGAACTAAATGTGCTAACTCTATACACGGGCTGACGATCGCAGTTTCAGTACAATGTCAGTATTTCAACCTGTACACCTGTTGAGTCTGAGTCTCTGAGACTGTGAATGTCCCTCTAATCCTTTGACTGTCAGGATCTGAGGTTTTTGAAGACTGCCGCAGTGCGAGGCTCAGAGGCTGACAGTTAACCAAGCAGCACAAGGCGAGTCGGCACCTAACGCCCGCGCAGGCAGGATTTTAGGCTCTGGCCGTCAATCAATTTTAGATTGTAGATTTTAGAAAGCGACCCTACTGATAAATCCGAGGGCTGGCGATGAGGATTCCGAGCTTTTTTCTCGCTCCCGGCATGAATCCGGGGGCCCCCGACGAAATTGCTTGATTGTCAAAGATGAACAGAGAAAAGCACGACAGCAGCAGCAATATCACCCAAAAGAATGATTGATCGAAAAAAAGTTGCGTGTTATGTTTCTAAATAATTCTATACAAAAATACTTTTACCTAAAAGGAGAACAAAAAATGGACACACCTACAGATCGCGAACAAGAACCTGTCGGGGCAAGAGAACTCGGATCAATACCTGTATCGGAAAAAATTTCTGCCCAAAAAGTTAGTGAGGTTAATTTTGAAACGACTCCTTTAGAAACCCCTGCTTATACTCAGCAAAAAGTTAGCGTCGAGGAGTTGAAGATTAACGGCGATGATTTGGTTGCCAAAGTTAAAGAACTGATTCACGAAGGCCATATCCGCCGCATCATTATCAAAAATGAAGAGGGACGGATCTTAGTAGAAGTTCCTCTGACAGTGGGAGTAGTCGGCGGAGTAATCGGTGCGGCTTTGTTTCCAGTCATTGCAGCAGTAGGAGCGATAGGTGCATTAGTCGCTCACCTGACCATCATCATTGAAAGAACAGAGTAAAAAAACTCAGTTGTTAGTAATAGTTGATGTCCGGTTAATTTCCCCTAATCAAGCTTGTTGTTAGTCAGTACGCTCTTCATCTCTTTCTGGATGAGAAAAAAGTTGCCTTGATTACTGCTAACGTAATAATGGTTATCTAACCGGACTCAAACAAATTGCAACTCCAAACCCAGCCTAAAGTGGCTGTAAAAGCAGAGAATACCTTCCTATCTTCCTTCAGCCACAATACACAAACCAAAAAGATATCGCTGTTCTAAAAGCTTCGAGCGCCTGTGCAATGGTGTTTAATGGGACTTAGACAAAAACAGAAGCCAAAATAGCTTCAAACCTAGATAAAGAGAGACTTTTAGCTTAAATGAGTATAAGTCTAGTATTTACAAGAGTTTGATGCTTTTTTATGTCATCGACCTCTTTCCCTTGCGAACTAGAGGTTTTCATCCCCTTTAGGAACCTTAAAATGTCTAAGTCCTATTGAATTTTTATTTACCCACCTACGTCTTAATCCTCCAGTTAAGGTATGTCAGAGAATAAAAGTGTACGCACAAAATACCCAAATTAAATGCCTCTGACGACTGCGTTGCTCTCTGACTTGATATTCTTTTAACCCTAACCTTCATGAGATATTCACGACAGAAAAATTTAATCCAATTTCTTGTAAATAGGTCTTTACTATCCGCTGTCCAGTTGTTAAAAATTCAATTTTAGTCATCTAATTATCAATTAATTGGATGGGCTGCATAACAGTGAACTGCCACGAGCATCGCTATTACTTTCTGGTTATTGCAGTTGGATAACTCGATGGATATTGTGGCTAACCACACCGTTAGCGGTTTTTTTAGCTGTAGTTTAAATTTAGTGTATATTTTTTTTGTAAGGTTTTTGCCAACTTGTTTCCTCGAATATCCTATTTTTAATCTGCTCATTTTTGAATTATTATTTTTCGATTATTCGCTATTCATCTATGTATTTGAATTTATTTATTTTTATCTAACTTTTGTAAAAAACTCATGTTGTTGTAGGCTCGATTTAAATTATAATCATCGCGGATTGATATCATCTTTCAAACTTATTAAACTTATGGCTTTTTGATGTTATTTATTGAATTGCTCATATTTTTTTGGTAAATGAGTGCGTTTTTTGAGATAATTTTATATCTAATGGCATCGTATAGATAACTGATAACTGTTACTATTCCCTTCTGTTTTGCCGATTTATCTGATGGATTGCCTTCCCACTCCGGCAGTAAATTTGCCACGCTCTCAGGGGACACTGAATCATCTATGATGATGGTAATTCCTCGACTAATCCTGGTGTGGTGACACTTACTCATTACCTCCACACGGCGTTGATTCATTTCATTGAATTACCAAGAAGCTGCCTTTCAAAAATCGTATTATTTGAGATAAATTACTCCGATGCTGTGTGCCACCACCTGCAACAGATATTTTTTATTTCTCTCAAAAATCCGCCTAAATAGTTCCTAAACTCCCGTTTTTGGGCTTGATAACAAAAGATATCGTCAAATCTTTGACACCATCGATCAAAGCAGGGGCATTGCGGCGGGGGTTTTCTTTTTCCTTGCTCATCTTTTAACGTTATATGGTTGCCGACCAAGCACTATAAATCACTAATTTAGCCCGTATTCTTTGTTTAAGTCCCGTTATTTCTATGCCTTTAGGGGACTCGGGGGATCACTCTGAGGGTAGAGCCTGGTTAAGGCGTTGGCGAGTTAGATTGGATACAGATGGGGGAAAAACCAAAAGTTCTCTAAACTCCCCAAGCAGAAAGCTGTTAAGCATTTAAAGGGGGTATGAGCAAAAAGCCCAACGTTGTTTACACTTACGATCTTGTCTAAATCGTGACAGTGAATTGAAATAAGTGATTTAAATGCTCAACAGCTTAGCTCAAGTTTTCCAACCAGAGCATCTCCTACAGACAAAATTTTTTTGAAGAGTTGTGACGAAGATAATTATGAAACCTAACGAAGAAAATAGCTCTAGCCGTGAAATTCATCAAGAGGTTCACACAGATGCAAGTAACGGTCAGGTAAGGACAACGCGAACCACTACAAGTGTTCCGAGTACAACTGCGATGGCTTCTAAAGAAGCAGCTCATCACCAAGGTTACGTACAGGGTGAAATGGCGGAAAACCACCGTCAACTTGGAGTCCAAGAAGTCCGCGATAATCAGAATGCTGGTCGCGGGTTGCTGTTAGGTATTCTTCTTGCTTCTTTGACAGGCTTAGTTCTGGGCAGTGTATATTACTTCAATCGGAGTGAGGAGGCTCCTACTCCTACTGCTGCTCCTGTGATTGTTGTACCGAAAGCGAATCAGCCTTCAGCAACACCTGCTCCGACTCAGACTGTAGAGAGAGAAAAAACGATCGTTGAAAAGATTGTTCCGGTTCCGGTTCAACCATCTCCAGTTCAAAAGGCTACGCCGGCTCCTCAACCCAGTCCAGCTCAAAACGCAGCTCCGACTCCTCAAGCAAATCCGGCTCCGAATATCAATATTACGGTTCCAAACTCACAGCAGCAAGATGCACCCGCTCAGCAAGCAGCGCCGTCTCCATCTTCGCCGTCAAATAATACCAATACTGCGGTTCCGACTCCGCAGAATGAGCCAGCTTCCACTCCGCCAACTCCAGCACCTGAGAGTTTAGCTACTCCATCTCCAACTCAAGATGATGGTGCTTCTGGAGCAGGTACGAGCGGCGAAACCAATACCGAAACTAATACAGAAAGCCGGAGCGATTCTAATCCTACGGATACGGCTGTACCTAATAGCAACTCTGGTGCAGAGGGTGCCCCTGGTTCACAGCCCTAGAAGTTTGAGGTGAAATTATTCCGCCCGGGGTTCAAACCCCAGAGTCATAGCAAAAGTCCTTTAAAGAGGACTTTTTTTTATGGTTTAAATGGATATTTTTTCAATACATACCAAAATGAGCGGGACATAGAGAAAAAGTGAGGCGAAAATGGCTTCAAACCTAGATACAGATAGGCTTGTAGCTCTAATGGGCATAAATTTAGTATTGACAAAGGTTTCAGGAATTTTTAGGTCATCGACCTCTTTCTCTTGGGAGTGAGACGTTTTCAGACCCTTGAGCGGCCTGAAAATGTCTAAGTCCCACTAACAGAACATCGTGGCTGAACTCAAGAAACTAGGTTTCTCCGATCGCGAACCGATCGTGCAAACATTTGCTAACACATTCCTGGACGGAAAAACCCGGTTTCTTGAGGTAATTTGGTCATATACCCTCGAACCTGACAACGAGAAACCGGGTTTTTTGGGAAGCGTGCGTCCAAGATTGGCTAAGAAACAGTTTGGTGAGCTAATTTAACTTTCCCTAAAGCCATCTTCCTGCTGTCAAAGAGTTTCATAACCCCGGAGGAGATGGTGTCGATGACATCGGGAGAACAGTAAGACAGAAACTCTTCCGACGAAGTAGGGTCTGCAAAAAACTCTTGAGCTTTCTTCAAAAAGTTTTCTGTTTCAGCAAAGCCGATAGATTTGATAATAAACGTAGAAACCGGGGAGTTTTTAATATCATAGCGCGATTCTTGATTGCGTCCTATTTCTAGCAGGTCTAACACTTCTCGTTGCAACTGACTGTCTAGAGGATAGGCACTCGGTCGGTTGGGCAAGTAGTCCTCCAAAACAGAGGTTTTAAATCCTGGTGTGCGCAATTCTCCCATCATAGTTGAAAGCGGAATATCGCGCCCCAAACGGTAGGAAAGAGCTTCTAAAATGGCGATGGTAATTAGCTTGATCCCCAGATAAAGTTTAGCAACTTCGATATTTTTTCGAGTTATGGCAATCAGGTGAGCGTAGGTAGCATCGTCCGGCTCTTGCATAAACTGCTGGAAAACCAGTTCTGGTTTGAGGAACTTCAAAAATCCTTCCATTTTTTGCAGAGACCTGCGATATCCACCAACAGTATAGGAATTGGCATTCCCCAATTCGTGGTTGGTTTCTGGCATCAAGTTCCAAGTATTGTCTAAGAAGTTAGAGGAATTTGGAGAGGCAAAATTCTCTATATCCCGATTGGCTAACCTGACAGAACGCTTGACAATTTCAACGGTTTCGGCATCAGTCCATCCGAAATCAAAATCGCGATTTATACTTACCAACCGCTGGTGCAAAAGTTCGATCGCGCTCCAACCACTGGGCGAAACCGGACGAAAAGGAATAGTAGCCTCGATGCAAGCGGCGATTTGGGCGATCGTACTAGCTGGCAAAAAAGGCTCCAAAGATTTGGCAGCAATCACGGCACTCAAAAATTCGTTTTGGCCGCCAAACGGAGAGAGAGTCTTGCCGGGAACAAACCCAAAGACTGAGGCCACTAGCTGATACGTAGTATCGTCGGGCAGTTCGCTTTCATCTTTAATAACTAACTGCGATCGCACTTCTTTGACAAAAGGACAAAGGGCGCTACTAATATTGAAACTAACGCCCTGATCCACTTGCACGTATACAAGGTCGTGAAACAGCGCAGCCAGCACCTCGATCGGATCGACTGACCCCCCCACCTCAAAAATGTGTTCCGACGTGTGAAAGTAGCGCCAAGGCCCTCTCATCGTTTGAATGATTAGCTCGGCTATCTGCTCCAGCTTCGCAATGTCTACTCGACCTCCCAATTGCTCGATCGAGCTTACCAAGCCATCCAAACAGCGTTTTTGTTCTCCCAAAAGCTCCATTTACGCACCTCCAGTGCATTCCCTGATCGTCTTGCGCTTGATTGCATGGTATCAAAACCCGCTGCGATCGTGCTATGATTCGTGACTCAAAAATTGCTAATTTTAGGGTGAAATAGACTGAGGGGGGAGAGCAAGAGGGAGAGGGGGGGAGAGAGAAAGAGAGAGGGAGAGGGAGGGAGCATCTCAATCAAAGCAGCCCAGCTAGAAATTGGAGTTTTGAGGCTCTCTTGCTGCGAGGCTCTCTTGCTGCGAGGCAAGAGGCAGAAGGAAGGAGCCAGAAGAAGTGTTTTTACAAATATGATATGCTCCCGAGAGGGAGGGAGATAGGAAAATTAAATATTAACAATTCTGGATTTGTCGAGATGCGGGCCACCTGCCCGAGCTGTATCATAAATTACAGTAAATGTGACAAAAAATTGGTTAAGCCTTGATAAATTTTTGAATAATTTATGATGAATTTTTGACAAAAGCTGTGGGTGGGATTTACACCACCTTTAAGCTGCTGCGGTGTAAATACTGCGTCCGGCCTCTGAATCAGATTCCCAGACGTGCTGGTAAACTTCTTGACATTTCCCCTAATACGCTTCGATTGAGTAGCTTTCTGGCAGTCACTCTAAAATTTCTCCGATCGCCACTTTAAATGCTGCCTTGGTTTGCTGTCGCCTGCGCCAATCTCAAACTAATTTTTTTGAGTGAGGGTTGACAAAAGTTACTTTGCTACTTTCTTAATTTCGTGATTTTCTAGTTCGGTTAAAGTAATATTTGCTTTGTCAACAGGTCAATAATTGCTAATTATTCCTCTGCCAAATTCTCGAATATTGCCCGTTTATCTTCAAGGTTGAGTTCTTGGGCAAACTCCACCTAATCGGCAAAGAATATCTCCACCTTGCGGGATCTGCATTATATTCATCAACCATTTGCTGGAACTTGTCTGAGTAATTCATCCGGCTTTTTTTGAGGCGTAGCGTCGGGTGAATTGGCGGCTAATTATGCCTTTGAGTTTCTCAGTTGCGGTGTGTTTGTAACCCGATGCCAACTGGGCTTTGAGTCAGAAATTATTCCAGCATGAAGGTGGGTAAAATCTTCAAAGCTTCGGACTTCTGGAAACAGATTTCTGTAACAGCTACAATACTCATCAATCAATTTCAAAGTTTAATTAGGTTGGTCAGGTTTAACCATAGACCCAGCTCCGGTTTGAGATATTTTAGTCTATTAAACTCTGACGTTTTGTGACACAAAAGCGATACCACAAGAGTTTTGAGTTTTTTTATGTCGGGAGGGTTAGCGAGATCCCTCGCCAAGTCCAGCCCCAACCGATTTCTGTTTTAGCTGAATAGCCATTGCTGTGAGTGCCGACTTGCTGGGGGGTTCCGGCGTGAGGTGAGTGGCGCTACAGGGAATACCGCTGAGACTGCCACCTCCGTAGCACGGCAGTTCTAAGGGCGGGATTTTGGTTGGGTCAGGGGTAGCAACACCAATGCCTATCACCTGTCCCCACCGGTTAATGCAGGCACAAAGCGGTAAAGCTTTTCGAGTTGATCGACCGGATTTTTCTTGAAACCTTGAAGGTTGCCGTAGATATTGTCGATAGGTTTTTCCTCGCTGAGATAGAGTTGATTTATTATTTTGGCTTGACTTCGCCCTTGAGTGCATTTACTCAAAAAGTATTGCGGTTTTCAGGGTTATTCGCTAGAATAGCCAACCTGTCAAGTAAAAACATCCCACCAACGAGACAGACATTTCAGACATCCGCTTATGACCATTGCCTATACTCCGCCTTGGCTGCTGAACAACGGCATGTTAATGACGTTGTACACCGCATTAAAGGCTAGTCGCCGTTGGGAAAAGACGATCGCTGACCCAGAGCCCCCTTACCGAGAACACATCTTTACTGGTGCCTGTGGAGTCCCGATTTTCGGCTGGGTTGCCATCCCCGAAAATCCCCGATATACCATTGTCGGCACTTACGGCATTACTGGCGATCTGGATAATCAATGGTTTCTCAGGCTGCTAGGCCGTAAAGCCTATGCCCAAGGCTGTGCAGTGGTATTATTTGACTGGCGAGCTCACGGCAAAACTGCCCAACTCTCTCCCACCCTGACTTCTGATGGCCTGTACGAAGGCGAAGATTTCGTTCGGATTGCTGCCGCGGCTAAAGAAATGGGATGTCCCGCCCCTTTTTGGTTCACGGGTTATTCGCTGGGCGGGCAATTAGCCTTGTGGGCGGTAAAATCAGCTCAGACGATCGCAGATTGGGGGCCTGATTTAGGAATCGAAGAGTCAGAACTAGCAGGTGCGGCGGTGATTTGCCCCAGCTTGGACTCGAACCGTTCTCTGTCTTATCTGGTTAAAGATGAGTGGGGGAAATTTTTAGAAAAAGCAATCGCGCGACAGTTAAAAAAACTAGCAAAAAACATCGCCGCATCGCATCCGGGGGCGATCGATCCTGCCGCTATTAAACGCGCCAACAGCATTTGGGGCTTTGACCGCGAATTGGTAATTGGGCGGTTAGGTTTCTCCTCTGTGGAAGAATACTATGACGCTAGCAGCGCTCTACATATTTTGCCTCACCTCAAAAAACCCACTTTCATCCTTTATGCAGCAGACGATCCGATGTTTGACCCGGTGCTTGTCTCTGAGTTGCAAGCCATTAGCGCGAACAATCCAGCCTTAGAATTAGTGCTGACAGCCTACGGCGGTCATGTTGGGTATATCAGTAGTAAACGCTGTCAGCATCAATTTGCCGATCGCGATCGGTGGTGGGCATGGAATCGGATTTTACAGTGGTTCGATGCCTTGAGTGTTGATTGAGATTATCAGATAAAACCTGAACACTCCTCGGCAATAGTGGCCGGGAGGAAAGGATTAGGGGGTTTAATCGATCCAGTCCAGAACGTTAAAACTATTTCGCAAAAACACTTGACATTACTGCGAGATTTACAGCAGATTCCATGTATATATGGTACCCTGTATTGAGTACATAATTGAACACTTTTTAGTGCCAAATTTAGGGAAAGGTGCAGTAGTTGTTATGGATAATCTCCCAGCCCATAAGCTGGCAGCGATTGAACCACTGATTCAAGCCGCTGGTGCGAGTGTTCTGAATTTATCACCCCCCGACTCCTGACTTTAATCCAATCGAATTATGGTGGTCACAACTCAAAGCTTTTTTACGTAAGTTTTCGCCCACTACTACCAAGATGGTTGATATTTTACTAGCTACGGCGCTTGATTTGGTTAATCCACAGCACTTGAAAAACTGGTTTACAAGCTGCTGCTACTGTACTTCATAAACCTGGAATCCGCTGTATGAGAAAGTTGTCACGACCGAGAAAAGTATTTCTCTTAATCCTATAGAGGCTTATAAGCTCGAAAGTATGGGATTGATTTGCTTTGAGGGCGATCGCATTTTACCGCGTTGCGAACTCTACCGTATTTATTTTGCAAAACAGCTATCGGCAATTGTGTAATAATCCAGGTTTAAAACCACTCTTAATTCCCTGAATAATCGGCTTACAAGAGTTCAGTCATCCCATTAAAGTTTTTGCCAAATTATCTGTGCTGTTAAAAAATCACGCTTGAAGACTTGCTACAAGAAGCGACCTAAACAAATTACAGGTTGAGATTTTCCCAACCTGCACACACGCTGACTACAATTATTCGTATTTTAGGGTGCCTTCAGCGTTGACAATGTGAGCATCTAGCTCAAGCTCTGATGGATAATATGTATTTCCTCCGTCTGCTGGTTGACATTCAGCAACGAGTATTAATTGTCTGGTATTCAGCAACTGTGCTAGACCAGTATTCTTGCATGTTTTAGAAAAATCCTTATCACCCCAGGATAACTTTCCATCGTGGTTGCCAATGTATCGATTTAAGTCGATGGAGGTTTCCTGAGAATCGCCATTACTTTTTTTGCACTTCGTTGATAGGGTTGAACCATTAAGCTCTATGTTGTCTTTGTCACAGCTTAGGCTAAATTGACCTGTCGCCATCGCTTGATCAACAACAAAGTTAAGTGACATAACGAAAGCAAACAAAAAGACCATAGCAACTCTCAGTAGTAGCCAGACTTTCTTCATTGTCTATTAACCTCTTTTTTTTGAAATGTTTCTAAGTGTTTAGACTAAATGATTATTTGAGCTTTGTCAATAATTAAGGTTCAAACATGAGTGCGTAGAAAGTAGCCCGTCGTAGACATCGCATTTTACCGCGTTGCGAACTCTACGGCATTCCTGTTTGCCAAACAAAAGCGCGACAAGTATACAAACTTGGACGCTCTTCCAAGTGATTGAGGTCACAGCTTGACGTTGCGATCGCGTCCACCTTTCCCCTCTCCCCTATTCCCTACTCCCCATTCCCCTTTCCTCTGCCCTGTGATTCCCGCCTACAAGGTTATGCCTAATCTGGCGTTGTTGGCATAACCTTTTCACCGCGATCCTCAAATCTTGACAGTATTGACTGAATTTCCTGTAGCGCTTGCTCTACGGCTTCTAGGCGCTTGCGATTATTCCATTGCTGATGTCAGGTGGGACATCTTTCAAGCTACCACTCGCACAGGTCGATGTATCATCGCGGTGATTTCTCTTATCAGTAAATCTGTTGATAGGTGTCTATCTTGGAGAGCCAAAACCGGGAAAAACTACTATATTTACAGCACTTTTGGTGGTAAGTGAGGTACATAGCAGAGGTAGGGACACGGCTCTTGGAGTGTCCCTACAGTCCGCGATCGAGAAGCGGGTGTACTTCTATAAACGTGGAATCTGCTGTATCAAGGGTTTTAGGCGACTGCTGTCACGAATTGAACACCGTGCCGTGTCCCTACAAGGGCTGTAAATCTATTTTCAGCTTTTAGAGAGAGGTAAAAACTGGCCCGATCGCTACACTATGATTAACGAAGAACTCAGCAATTTGGGAGAAGAGGTGAATTGAAATTCGTGTCCGACCCGCGAATAACAGTCAAAATCCGCAAAATGAAAGAGCGGGTGCGGTGGCAAGAACAGTCGATCGTCAATCGGGGAATTGACCAAACTCGGATAGTTTTAGAAACTCCAACCACCGACTCTCCAGAGTTTTCGTTTTTAGTAGTAGGCGACAGCGGCACGGGCAACCACCGCGGCCACAATCCCCAGCGGCAAGTGGCCGAACTGATGCTCTCGGAGCGCGAAAATTGCCGTTTCCTCCTCCACACGGGCGATGTAGTTTATCTCGTCGGTTCCAGCGAATATTACTTGCAAAACTTTATTCGCCCCTACCGAGAATTTATAGTCGGCGGCGAGCATCCCTCCCGGATTGCCTACGATCGCATGGTGTTTAACTTTCCGTTTTTACCCGTACCGGGAAACCACGACTATTACGACTTGCCCATAGTTTACGGCATTCTGTCGGCGACAGCTTTGCCGCTGCGCCGGCTGCTGGGTTCCAAGTTGGATCTCGATGTCGGCTGGCACGGTTCCGATCGCGGAAATACCTACGCTAAAGCGTTTCTCGACTACCTCAAAGCTCACAAAATGCCGGGAGAGATCGATCGCCACCTAGACGCCCACTACACTGCCAGAACCAGCACCGGTCGCTGCCTCCGGTATCAACCCGGACGCTTTACCCGCTTACCCAACCGCTACTACACCTTCCGCAGCGGCGGTATCGACTTCTTCGCCCTCGACTCCAACACCTTCAACGAGCCCTTGCCGATCCCGAAAACCAAACAGGGCGACATTCGCCGCCAGAATTTGGAACTCGACCGGCAGAAGTTGGAACAAGAAAAATTGGCATTGCTCGAAATCTGCGCTCGGCTGAACCCCCTAATTATCGAGGAAGCCGAACAGCTAGACGACTTAGCCGCCAAATTAGAGCAAGTTGACGAAATCCTGATGGACATTGACAAACAACTGTCGCCCAACAAAACAGCTACAGACTTTGAACAGCTCGAATGGCTGAAAAAAAGACTGATTGCGTCTTGGGCTGATTCCGAGGTGCGGGGGCGGGTAATTTACCTGCACCATCCCCCCTACGTCACGGAGGCGACAAAGTGGAATCAAGCTCAAACTTTGGCGGTTCGGTTGCGATTGCGCGAGGTACTCGACGGGGTGGCCGATGCAGTTGGGGAGGCGGCGCGGGGGCGTCCGCTAGTAGATTTGGTGCTGACGGGCCACGCTCACTGTTTGGAATACCTGCGGACCGGGGATACCGGACACGGTGACTCTGGGATTAATTGGATTGTCTGCGGTGGAAGCGGTCACAGTCTGCGGCGCCAGCGCCCGGAAGGGCCGGTGTTGGAGGAAGTATTGAGTCCAGAAGCCGATCGGCTGGCGCGTGAGGGCGGGCGAGCGCAAACAGGCTCTCGGCGGATAGCGGAATCTTTGCTATTTGTCGGCCGCAGCGGTCAAGGTTCCCACAAACGCCGTCCTTATTCGTGTTTGCGGATTGATGTTCTCGATGGGTGTCCCCCGAAGTTCCGCATCCGACCTTTGGTTGTCGAACGATTTGAGGGGAAATGGCACGAGATCTCGATCGAACCTTTTGTGATTTAACTTTCGTTTTTCAGTAAGTCTCGATCCCCCTTAAAAAGGTGGACGCAAGTTAGTAGTGCGCCTAATAAGTTAGTAGGGTGCGGATTGCGCGCCCTACATAAATTAGTGCGATCGATATTTCCACAAAATCAACCTCACTTAATTCAGGACAAAAATTCCATGATTGCTAATTTAACCGCCACCGGCTGGGAAATTATTTACCACCGCGCCCACGCTTTGCTCGCGGCGCAACTTGGCGGACAGTGGAAGCGCTCGAAATGTCCGGTTCGCCTCTACGAAACCATAGCGGCTATTTCGCATCACGATGATTTGGAGAAAGAGTGGGAAGAAAATATTTTGACTGAAGCGGGTGCGCCCTTGGATTTTACATTGCAGACGGAAACCTCTGTGCCGAAAATTAAAGCCATGACGCAGAATGCCCTATATCGCGGTCGCTGGGTAGCCATGCTGATTTCTATGCACATGAGCTATCTCAACGAAGGCAAGCGGGGAGAGTCCAAGGAACTCGACGAGTTTTTGGACGAACAACTGGAAAATCAAAAAAAATGGCAAAAAGAGTTGCAAATTTCCGATAAAGATGCTAAAGCAGCTTATGCTTTTTTCCAGTGGTGCGATCGGCTATCATTAATTCTTTGCAGCCGCGAGTTACCCGCCGGAGAACGAGCTTTAGAAATTAGTGTCGGCCCGGACGGTAAGCGCTACGATATTGCACAGAACAGCAACGAACTTGTGACTGTAACTCCTTGGCCTTTTGAAGACGATAAGTTTACTGTTAACGTCGAAGCATGCCACTTGGATAAAGTCAAGTTCGACAGCAACCAGGAAATCAAGGAAGCGCTGCAAAAAGCTCCGCGCAAACTCTTAGAGTGGACTTTTGTCAAGTCTTAATTAAACCTTTGAAAAATAGGTGAGGGTTGTTGTGGGAGTTTGGCTGGCCTTGCATTTGTGTAAATTTAAGGTTAAAACCATGTCTAAATCAGGGTTATAGTTGAGTCTTGCTCCCCCCTAACCCCCCTCAATAAAGGGGAGTAGGGGGTGGGACAAGAACAATTAAAGTGGGTCTTATTAAGAGAGATTTAGGAGCATCGAAACTTCAATACAAAAAAAAATTGATGGTTTGAGTTCCGCCATTACCCATTACCAATTACCTATTACCACATATGAAACGTTCAGCCTGTCTAATTTTCAATCCTGTCGCCGGTAACAGCGACCCAGACCAAGACTTAGCTAGAATTCAGGAACTTTTAGAGCCTTTTATTGACTTAGACATTCGGCTGACAACCCCAGAAGTAGACGCAGATGACATTGCCCGCGAAGCAGTGGCTAGGGGAGTTGAGGCAATTATTGCTTCCGGGGGCGATGGCACATTATCAGCAGTTGCCGGCGCGATTGTGGGCACAAATATTCCTTTAGGAATTATTTCGCGGGGAACTGCTAATGCTTTTGCTAATGCTTTAGACCTTCCGAATACAATTGAAGCTGCCTGCGCCACTATTTTGGGAGGGTTGACGCGGGTGGTGGATGCCGGGATTTGCAACGGTGAAAGGCCGATGGTTTTGTTAGCTGGAGTGGGTTTTGAGGCGGAAACTGTCGAACTAGCCGATCGCGAAATGAAGAATCGCTGGGGAATGCTGGCTTACATTCTGTCGGGAATTAAACAGTTAAACAATTTAGAAAGATTTGAAGCCGAAATCGAAACCGAAGATAAAATTATCAGCCTGACTGCTGTCGCCGTGACAGTGGCGAATGCAGCGCCGCCTACTTCCATTTTAGCTCAAGGGCCTGCCGGGATTATTTTTGATGACGGCTTGCTGGACGTAACGCTGGTGGCGCCCGAGAACAAAGCTGGGGCGATCGCAGCTTCTTATCACCTATTGCAAACAGCTTTGAGCGGCAATGCTACGGATCGCGACGACATCGGTTATTTGCGGGCAAAAAAAGTAAAAATAAGTGCCGATCCTGCTCAAAAAGTGGTTGTAGACGGCGAAATCATCGGCATGACTCCAGTTTCTATTGAGTGCGTTCCGGGAGGTTTAACTATTTTTGTACCGCGAGTTGAAGAAGAGCCCCTGGTGGAAAAACTCACCGGTTTAGCGGACATCGAAATTACACTGAAACCCTTAAGTTAAAGTTGGCTGCGGCACAAAAGACCTCTTGCAAAAATAGGTTGGAACGGGCAAGATCCCCGTTCCACAAAATTATTTTTTCTGTGGAACGGGCAGGAGAACCCGTTCCAACATTTGACTAAAAGGACTTTTGCAAGATATCTCAAAAATAAGCAAGACCGCGCGGGCGGTCTTTTATTTTTAGGCGTCTAAGATTTGGCGAATTCGGCGCTCCAAACGTTCGAGATCGAGTCCGCCTTCATCGCGGCTGATCCGGCGCACGGTGACGTTAACATTGCTCAAATCTGCCAGCAAATCTTGCAGGATTTCTTGTTGCTGCCTGGCTTGAGTTATTTCGCGCGGTTCCTGCACCAAATCGCGAACGATTGTATCTTCGGCGCGCGAAGCAACGATCGGGTCTGCTTCGCCATCAACGTGCACGAAAGTGCGCCGACCCGGCCCCCGTTCTTCTTCAATTGGTATTACTGCTGTTACTCGATCGGAGCGTACATATTTGCCAAATCCCAGGTGGACTAAGACAGAAGATTGTATTTTCATAGATAGCAAGATTTATTTGTTAGTTATCTATATTTTAGCTTTTGCATTAGGATATAACAACTAATATCAGAGCTTTTTATACTACAATATATGTCATTTTCTCCTCTATTTTATTGTTGTCGCCTTGAGGAAAAAATGCTAATATTTTTGAGGGTGGAACTTGCGCGTGGAACCCAGAAACCGGGTTTTTCACGAAGAGATGCGTTCCAGCCAGCAGATTCGGTAAAAACCCGGTTTCTAGGAGCCGGAGCGCGTAAATCCTGTTAACATAAAAATAGAGCAGTTTGCGATCGCCCGCAGCGCATTTCAGGGACACAGCCTACCGATTTGAGATTTGAGCATTACGAACCCGGATAAACAGGAAGACCTCAATGATCCCAATTAGTCTCGACTTAGTTATCAGCCTCCTGACGGCAATTCCCTTCGGCACCGTAAAAGACAAGTTTCAGCGCAACGAAACTGTCATCAAACTCTTAAAAAGATTTAACCTCGACCCCGATGCGCCGCCTGCAGATTTTAGCGGAGTTTATGTTTATACTTTAGTAGAGTACGGCGCTGGCAAACCCAAGCAGATTTTAGAACTATTTCGCCAAAAAGAGATTGAATCAGCATTTCGCAAAGCTTTCGAGTCCGATAGCCCAGCCATTTTAATTCAAGCAGGCGATGACTTTCTCAACGAAAGTGCTTTGGGGCGGGAAATTCGAGATTTAGGCATTGACCCCAGACGGGAATTCATGGCATTTGCGGCCGTGTTTATGGAAGTCGCAAAGCGGACGCGGACGCTGGGAGATGTGATGGTGGGAAATGCGATCGCCTCTTTGCAAAAACGCCTATCTATGGTAATGGATCGCATCGAACGCCTCCCCACTATAGAAGGAATTCGCACCGAATTTGCACGGTTAGAAACCGAAGATTATCTGGCACTTCCCGCAGCAGCATCAACTAATATTCAAAAGTCTCAAGCCTTTATTTTATCGCAACAAGTTCGCGGGTGGTTTGAAACATTAAGTTATAAGTTTGAAACCTATCAAATCTCGGAAGATAACTATTTTGAATGGATTATCAATGTCCCGGTTAGACGCAATCGGTACGATCGCATTTTAGTGCGCGGAATTGCCGGAGAAGCGGGACTCAGAGACATCTTAGCCTTGCGCGAGTCGGTGGAAAAACAGCGCACTGATGAAGGATGGTTAGTCACCGCCCGCCGCATCAGTCGCGCCGCGCGGGATGAAGTAAAGAAAGCCGAAAATCGCGATCTAGCTTGCTATACCTTCGATGAATTGCTCGACCAAGATGCCGATTTTACGGCTTATCTGGATTGGCTAGAAACAGAAATTACCAGCCGAGGAATTGATACCAAATATGTGCCGCTAGCTTGTACAAAAGAAGAAATTGACCCCGATACTCAGCGCAAGATAGGCGTGAGTCATTATGACGGGCGAGATGGCTGGATCGAAGGTTATATTGACCTGTGGTTGAATGACCCAGTAAAAGAACATATTTCAGTTTTAGGAGAATTTGGAACCGGGAAAACTTGGTTTGCGATGCACTATGCTTGGATGGCGCTGCAACGCTACCGAGATGCTCAAAAGCGCGGCTTAGAACGTCCGCGTTTGCCGTTAGTAATTCCGCTGCGGGATTACGCCAAAGCAGTTAGTGTCGAGTCGCTATTTTCCGAGTTTTTCTTTCGCAAGCACGAGATACCTTTGGCGGGTTATTCGGCCTTTGAACAACTGAATCGCATGGGTAAATTTCTGTTGATTTTCGATGGTTTTGATGAAATGGCCGCTAAGTGCGATCGGCAAGAAACCATCAACAACTTCTGGGAACTAGCAAAAGCCGTCGTTCCCGGCGCAAAAGTCATCCTCACTTGCCGTACCGAACATTTTCCCGAAGGCAAGGAAGGACGGGCATTGTTCAATGCAGAACTGCAAGCATCAACAACCATTTTAACAGGCGAAACTCCCCAATTTGAAGTCTTAGAATTAGAGAAATTTAACGACGAGCAAATAGGGCAAGCGCTGTCATTTCAAACAGAAGCGGCGACTGTGGAAAAAGTGATGGGAAACCCGCAGTTATTGGATTTAGCACGTCGCCCGGTGATGACCGAGTTAATTTTGGAAGCATTGCCCGATATAGAAGCTGGAAAACCAGTAGATATGTCGCGGATCTATCTGTATGCGGTGCGTCGGAAGATAGAGAGAGATATCAAAGCAGAACGTACTTTTACTTCGTTAGCAGATAAGCTTTACTTTTTGTGCGAACTGTCTTGGGAAATGCTGTCTACCGACCAAATGAGCCTGAATTATCGCGGTTTTCCCGATCGCATCCGCAGCTTGTTTGGTTCCGTCGTCCAAGAGGAAAAAGACTTAGACCACTGGCACTACGACATGATGGGTCAAACGATGCTGATTCGCAATGCCGATGGCGATTATACTCCGGCGCACCGTTCGTTATTAGAGTTTTTTGTCGCTTATAAATTTGCAGCGGAATTGGGAGTTTTGGCCGCAGATTTTACCGAATTAGTAGCGCCGGAACAGTCTTGTGTCAACCCTGATGCAGAACCGCGATCGTACACTTGGTCAAATTATTGTCGGCTTCAGGCCCAGAAGAGAAATAACAACGAACTTATCGCGCCTTTGAAGGGATTTGTTGCTGAAGATTTGGGGCAACTTCGTCAAAGTTTCGGACAAGTGCCGCTGACGAAAGCAGTCATGGATTTGTTGTTGCCGATGGTTTCTGAAACCGGGGTTTTGCCTCTTATAGAAATTCTGGCCGCAACGCGAGGTAAAACTGAAACCGAAGTAGGTTATGTGGGAGGGAATGCGGCGACGCTGTTGTTAAAAAAGGACAAGACTGCTTTAGAAGGTAAAGACCTCTCTAGTGCCGTTATTTTAGGTGCTGATTTTACAAATGCGACACTGCACCACGTGAATTTTTCTGAAGCAAATTTGGCTAATTCTGCTTTTACTAAAGTCTTCGGTAGTGTGCGATCGGTAATATTTAGTCCAGATGGCAAACTGTTAGCTACAGGTGATAGTGATGGCGTAGTTCGCTTGTGGGAAGCTAGCAGTGGCAGAGAAATATTGACCTGTAAAGGACATACCAACGTGGTGGAGTCAGTCGCCTTCAGTCCTGACGGTGAGATATTGGCTAGCGCCAGTTATGACAAAATAATCAAGTTATGGGATGTCAAGAGTGGTGAATGTTTAAAAGTGTTGCACGGACATACCGAATCAGTAATGTTTGTCACCTTCAATCCTGAGGGAAATATACTCGCTAGTGGGAGTTTCGATCGCACGATAAGGTTATGGGATATCCGCAGGGGTGAATGCCTCAAAACTTTGCAAGACCATACTAAAGTTGTATTTTCAGTTGCTTTCCATCCTGCTGGCGACATACTTGCCAGTGGAAGCGGCGACAAAACAGTGAGGTTGTGGAATATCGGTAGCGGTGAATGTCTCAAAACTTTGCAAGGTCATACTAAAAACCTGTTTTCAGTGGCTTTCAATTCTACTGGTGAAATACTTGCTAGTGGAAGCGGTGACAAAACAGTGAGGCTGTGGAATATCGGTAGCGGTGAATGTCTCAAAACTTTTGAGGGACATTTGGATCAAGTACGGTCAGTAGCCTTCAGTCCAAATGGCGAAATACTCGCCAGTGGAAGTTACGATCAAACAGCAAAACTGTGGGATATCAAGACTGGTGAATGCTTGAATACTTTGCAAGGGCATTGTAATCAAGTAGGGTCAGTGGCTTTCCATCCTGCTGGTGAAATACTTGTTAGCGGTAGTTACGATCAAACGCTGAGGCTGTGGGCTATTAACAGC
Source organism: Microcoleus sp. F4-D5 (assembly GCF_036704885.1). Classification (NCBI taxonomy): domain Bacteria; kingdom Bacillati; phylum Cyanobacteriota; class Cyanophyceae; order Oscillatoriales; family Microcoleaceae; genus Microcoleus; species Microcoleus sp. F4-D5. The sequence goes on from NZ_JAUBSX010000009.1 coordinate 129,364, forward strand.
GGTGAATGCTTGAATACATTGCAAGGGCATAGCACTCAAGTAAGGTCAGTAGTCTTTAGTCCAAACGGTGAAATTCTTGCCAGCGGAGATGACGCACAAACAGTCAAGCTGTGGGATGTCAACACTGGTGAATGCCTTCAAATCTTGCAGGGCCATCTCGATCGGGTACATTTAGTTGCCTTTCATCCAAACGGTGAAATACTTGCTAGCGGAAGTTATGACCAAACGCTGAGGCTGTGGGATATTAGCAGTGGTGAATGCCTCCATACTTTGCTAGAGTGCGGCAAAGAAGTACGGTCGATCGCCTTTAGTCCTTCGGGTGAAATACTTGCCAGTGGTAGTTATGACCAAACGGTGAGGCTGTGGGATATCCGCAGTGGTGAATGCCTCAAAACCTCGCAAGGGCATAACAGTTCTTTATACTCGGTTGCCTTCAGTCCTTTGGGCGAAATATTTGCCAGTACAGGTTATGACGGAACGGTGAGGCTGTGGGATATCCATACTGGTGAATGCCTCCAAATCTTGCAGGGGCATACCGGTTGGGCACGCGCGATCGCCTTTAGCCAGAACGGTGAAATACTTGCCAGTGGAAGTATCGATCAAACAGTCAGACTGTGGGATATCAACAGCGGTGAATGCGTCAACATTTTTCACGGGCATACTGATTGGATACGTTCAGTTGCCTTTAGTTATTCTGGTGAATTAGTTGCTAGTGGAAGTGTCGATCACACGGTAAGATTATGGGATATTCGTACAGGTGAGTGTCTAAAAATTTTGCAATATCAAACCAGTAGAATTAACTCATTTGCCTTCAATTATGATGATAAACTGATTGCTACTTGCAGTCGGGATGGCACAATTATGATTTGGGAGATTGAGACTGGTGAGTGCCTCAAAATACTCAAAAGTGACAGACCTTATGAAAACATGAATATTGCAGGAGTTACGGGTTTAACGGAAGTTGAAAAAGCCACGCTCAAAGCTTTAGGGGCTGTTGAAAATTGATCGTCGCACAACAGAAGAAACTATGCAGTCAGCAATACGGATTACAACCAAAGTTCTTGCAGGAAATAAACTTGAAATTCAAGTGCCGCCTGGATCTGTGGGTGAAGAGGTTGAAGTGTTTGTGATTATACCAGAAAAGCCTCCGTGGCGGCCTAAAGTGTTGGAATTGCTTACAGAAATCCGCAGCCGTCATGTTTCCAGAACTGCTGAATAAATTGACCGGGAACTTCAAGAATAAAGAAACTACTGGAGCAGTTAAACCTAATTTATTCTATGGCAAATTCACTCAATTTTCGCATATTAGGAGGGTCAAAGCCAAGTACAATATCTTGTTTAGGAACTCCCAATTCTACGAGTTCTTTAGCAATACCCACCTCGGTTCCATCTTGCTGAATCCAGATTTTATTGTCCTTAATATCCAGGTGCAAAACCGGGCCGTAAATTCGCCGCTGATTGCGCCAGCCGACATATACTAATTGATAATGATCGCGCTCGACATCAAAGATAGTTTGAGCCTGAATGCGCTCATCCCAAACAAGACTAGCGTGTTGGGAGAGCAGATTTTGGATGTGCTGCCTGTAAAGGTCTACATTTGCCATTGTGCGATCGCCTCTTGCTCTATATCGTAAATCATCAAGTGAATTTGATTTTGTTGAACTAAAGACTGAATAAACCCGATTGTGAAAAAACTATCGTAGACATTACTGGGTACTGCCAGGTATAAAATACGGTCAGTTTCTTGTTGTTGTAAAGCGGCTCGATAACTAATGAATTGTCCTAAAGCTGTGTAAAATTGGGATATTTTGGATGGGCCAATAAAGCTTTTGATTTCAACGGCGATTTTCTGTCCGTCTTTTTCGGCCGCCACCACCTTTTCGGCACCCAAGTCGATGTAAAGTTCGAGAGCTCCTGCCTGTAAAGTGTACGGATCGTGAGTAATCTGCCATCCATCTTTCTGGAGAGCGATTTTAACGACTTCGTGAAAGGCATCTTTAGCAGGCATGGTTGTACTGACTCGTTGTGTTTAATATCTTGGGTAGTTGTTGTATTTTAAGTATATGCGCTATTCATCTAGAACATCACTGACCCACGGGCGATCGGAAACCGGGTTTTTTTCTATAATACTTCGTTGAGGCCAGCAGAAACGGCTAAAAACCCGGTTTCTAATGTACCTACTGACTAAACTGTTGAGCGTAGTAGGCAGCATATCGATCGCCCTTTTCGAGCAACTCCTCGTGTGTCCCAGATTCCACAATTCTGCCTTTTTCCAACACTAAAATGCGATCGGCTCTCCGCACAGTAGCCAAGCGGTGAGCGATAATAAACACCGTGCGATCGCGCATCAATCTTTCCAGCGCTTCTTGCACTAAACCTTCGGATTCCGAATCCAGCGCCGATGTCGCTTCATCCAAAATCAATATTCTGGGATCGAGCAAAACTGCACGGGCGATCGCAATTCTTTGTTTCTGTCCCCCAGATAAATTTACACCTCTTTCTCCTACCCAAGTTTGATAACCGTCGGGAAACTCACTAATGAATTGATGAGCGTTAGCAATCTCCGCAGCTTTTTGCACATCTTTCAGTTCATAATAAGATCGCCCAAAAGCGATATTTTGAGCAATTGTACCTGAAAACAAAATCGTTTCTTGCGGTACAATTCCGATTTGCCTCCGCAGAGTATTTAAGGTGACATCTTGAATATCAATACCGTCAATTAAAATCTGTCCCGCTTGCGGATCGTAAAATCTGGGTAACAAGTTTACTAAAGTAGTTTTACCCGCACCGGATGCACCCACGAGGGCAATCATTTCTCCGGGAAGCACCAGCAAACTCATGTTTTGCAGAATGGGTGTCTCTGAGTTATAGGCAAAATTAATATTGCGGTATTCGACTTTGCCTGTAACATGGGGAAGTTCGATCGCCCCCGGTTTTTCAACTACTGTTGGTTCAATTGCTAATAATTCAAAAATGCGATCGCTAGAAGCTTCTCCCTGCTTAAAATCTCCGTAATTAGCAGTTGTAATGGCGATCGGGTCAATTAAAAGTGCCACCCCTGCGATATAACTAATAAATTGAGTACCTGTGAGATTTCCTTGAGCAATTTGCCAACCTCCCAGGAAAAAGAGCAAAATCACGCTCATCGCTTCCAGAAAGCCAACTACCACGAACTGAAGTGCTTTTACTCGTTCCGACAGATACTTAGCGCGGCGGTTTTGTTCAGCTTCTTCTGCAAAGCGGGCAATTTCGTAGTCTTCCGCCACAAATGCTTTGATTAAACGAATGCCGCTGAATACTTCTGTCAGCAAAGCGGATAAATCAGAGATGCGATTTTGACTTTGGCGCGAGTAACTCAGCAGTCTCTCGCCAAACCAGCCAATTAAGATAGCCATCAGCGGTGCAATAATTAATGCACCCAAAGTTAATTGCCAGTTGAGATAAATCATATATCCCAGAACCGCAATTAGCTGCAAAACACAAGGAATAAACTGATGAAAAAATTTGTTTACGACTTCGCCAATGCGGTCAATATCTTCGGTGAGGCGGTAGGATAAGTCTCCGGTTTTGGCAGTTTCAAAGTATCCGAGATTGAGTTTTTGCAGGTGGGAGTAGACTTTTTTGCGGAGTTCTAAAGCAATAGTCAAAGCTGCTTTTGCCATCAGCGTATCTTGACCGTACTGGGCTGTACCGCGAAGTAGAAATATAATGGCGCTGAGTGCAGCAATTTGAGCGAACCCTTGTAAATCTCCTTTACCTATAAATTTGGCTGTTTCGCCAACCAGCCACGCTATAATCGGCCAAAATACGGTAAATACTACGGTGCAAGCTAATGCTTTACCGATGGTGTGTTTTTGGGGACGGAGGTAGGGTAAGATTTGCCAGTATGTCGATCGAGTTTTCAAGATATTTGGCCCTCGCAAATTCTGTTTTTGGGGATCTCTGCAAGAATATTCAAACTTCGATCCCCCCCAACCCCCCTTAGTAAGGGTGGCACAAGATTATGATTATTCAAAGTCCCCATTTTTAAGGGGCATGCGAGGGGGATCTCTGCGTAAGTCATAGAGATATCTGAGCCTGAATATGATATCAGCGATCGGGCAAATCTCAACAATCATTCTTCACCGAAAGCATCCGGGATACAAAGCCCCCGGATTCATCCGTGCGGTTAATTGTCCAATTCTTCAATCTAAAATCTAAAATCTAAAATCTAAAATCATTCCTGACCGTCTGCATGAGTAGCCTGTACCTTAGCCCCCGCGACAACTGCGCCCCGAAAAGTGGCTGACTGTCCGGGTGCAAGAGTAACTGGTTCAGCGTAGATAAATCCGTTGTCAATTAAATTGCCTGACTCGTCCAACACTTCATAATTGACTTTGATATTCTTGATTATTTTGCATCCTTGATTAAGGACTTGACCGCTGAAAAAGTTGCCGTCATAATTTGCCGCCGCAATTGACACTTGGGCAGCAATATTGGAACCGGGAATGCAAGTTTGGGAAGTTCCAGAGGCTGGCTGTTTCTCGCACAACTTGCCCAAGTCTACTGTTTTGCCGTCGGGGGTTTTGATGTAGCAAAACGGCTCATCAACTGATGAGTTTTGAGTAATTGTATTTGTAGAGTCTGCAAGCAAAGGGCGAGCTGATATCGGCGAGATTAGCAAACTTGATAAGGCTACTGTTAAATGTAAAATATTCATATTTTTTTCGGAAATATCTGAAATTAATTGTACAAGATAATTTACATAAATTTACGCTTGCATATCTATACGTAGGGTGCGTCGCGCTCCCGTTGCGCTGTGCTATGATAAGACATCAAACTTTAAACAGTAAAGTCATGGTCGCGACTCAAGATAACCCAAAACAAAAAACGGTAGAACTGACCGTCACTTGGGAGAAGTTGCCAGACGACTTCCAATTAGAAGAAAAACCAGTGGAGAACACAGGTCAACCCCTAATTGCTGGAGCACTGCGAGAAATCTTAGAACTGAGAGGATTTATCGGGCCACAAATGCTGATAGCCAGCAATTTTGGGATTTGCGCTACTGTCAACGGCGAGTTAGTAATCAAAGCACCAGATTGGGTTTATGTACCGTCGGTACTGCCCGCCGAATCGAGAAGAGACCGCAAAAGTTATACCCCAAACTTGGAAGGAGAAATTCCAACCATTGTCATGGAATTTTTGTCGGAAACAGACGGCGGCGAATATTCTGTCAAACGTACTTTTCCTCCGGGAAAGTGTTTTTTTTACGAACAAATTCTGCAAGTACCAACTTACATCATTTTTGACCCAGAAACTGGCTTGCTGGAAGTCTATCGCTTGCAAAATGGCAAATACGAATTAGAATTTCCCGACGCGGAAGGTCGCCACTGGATGCCAGATATTGGTTTGTATTTAGGAACGTGGCGGGGGGAGAAAGAACAGCGTTCAGGCTATTGGTTGCGCTGGTGGGATGAAGCAGGAAATCTGCTTTTATGGGGTGTAGAACAGTTAGCAGCAGAACGCCAGCGGGCCGATCGCGAACGTGAACGGGCCGATCGACTGGCTGAATATTTGCGCGATCGGGGAATTAACCCGGACGAGATTATTTGATAAATTGTACGCCATAAGCTGTTGGGCATCTAAATTGTATTTTTGGGCGTTGCTCAAAGCCCACCCCACAAGAATTAGATGCACGGGCTAGGAGCAACGGCAAACAAGAATTAGATGTACACCTTACGAGATTATCTAATACTCGGCTTCGTATTCCCAAGATTCCGCGCTCCGGGAACTTTCCGGCTGGGACTGGGACTGTTCAAACTGCTTGCAATTCGAGTATTCAAAGCATCAGCAGAAGGTATCAAACCCAAGTCTTGCAAAATTTCAACAGCCGCCCTTTGTCCAGTTTCGCAACCGCCTTCCATGTAACCTCGATTTTCCAGCGAAGTGTGTTCCCCGGCAAAATATAAGTTCCCAACTCGTTCGCCTTCAACGCCGTGCATTTGCGTCCACTGTCCGACTAAATAACAGGAATAAGAACCTTTGAAAAAGCGTTCTCCCGGCCAATAAGCTCGCACAGCTTTGCCCGATCGCAAATTTCTCACTCCGGGAAAAACTCTTTCAAATTGGTTCAAAAATCTTTGTGCTTGGTCTTCAGGAGTTCCGGCACCGATCGACAAACCCTGCTTTCCTCCTGTTAAATTAGTTATCAAACCGTTAGGAGTAGGAGCGAAAGGCGTAGATTCCCAGGTATTTTGGAATCCTAAATCGCTATAAACAGAAGCAGTCGATCGATAAAGTTCCCGCCAAATTCGGCTGCGGTAGCCGGTAACTAACTTAGAATTAGTACCGTAACCCAACTGCTCGATCGCCCTGCGCTTTGGTTGCGGCAAAGGTACGTTAATTTTAACGTCTCGCAGAGTGCTGAACGGCAAAGTTAACAAAACTCGCTCGTAAGTGCGCTCGAACGCGCTTAGTCCCGATCGCAAATTTACCCGATAGCGCCCATCCGGCAAAAGAGTAATCGCTTCCAAAACCGTCCCCGCCTCGATCGAACCAGACAATTGACCCGCCAAACTGTTGATAATTTGACTGTTGCCCCCGTCTATTTGATAGCGCTTGTCGCTGTTACCGTACAATCCAAAACTGCCAGTTGCAGAACTGATTAAAAACAGCAGATTTAACGCCGACTGTTCTTCGGGATCTCGACCGTATTCCACCGTGTAAGCAATGCGGAGTAACTGCCGGACAATCGTGCTAGTATCAGCTTGGTCTACATATTCAGCGATCGAAAGATTGTCCAATCTTTCCGCTGCTTCCGTAAAATTTTGATAGCTAATATTATCTCCAATAGCCCGCAAATCAGCGCTAATTTTACTCGCTAGCGGCGCAAATTCTGCGGTTAATTGTTCGAGAGAAAATCGTCGCCCTTGCAAGAAAAAAGTATCCTTAACCAGTCCCCGCTGCACGTCAACTAAGTCGATCGCCCGCAAACCCAATTCCGTCGCCAGCGAGATTAAATTAGTATGACCGCTGTCAATAAATTCTCCCCCCAATTCCGCCGGAATCAGCGTTCCAGCCACCTTGGGAACCGTGCGTATCCGCCCCCCCACGCGGTTCGCTGCCTCGATTATATCGGCGCGCACGCCCGCTTGGCGCAAGCGATAGGCCGCCGTCAAACCCGCAATCCCCGCACCCACAACCAAAATCGGGGATCGCCCGCCCTGTTGAGCAAAAGCTCCCCCTCCCTCCCTGGTAAAAGTCGCTGCTGCGACAGCCCCCGCAGCAGCTAAGCCCCCGTGCAGCAAGCTACGCCTAGATATGGGAGAATTGGGAATGCCATCGCTCAGCATCCCCAGCAGTTCCTCAGCCGGAATGCCCGTTTCCCTTGATTTCTGGGCAATACTCGCAGCGCGGCGCAGCATTGCCATCAGTCCTGATTTAGCCATAATTAAGACACCCTCACAAAACAAAACTTTGATGTAAACTGGATTCTCGATCGTGCAATTTCCAGACTAAAGTCCAGAGAGATTTTTTTAATAATGCTAACCCTCAGAACACTGTTCGACAGCAAATTTTATCTCGAAAACAACCCAGATGTCGCCGTAGCAGTTGCCAGAGGCACGGTATCGAGTCCCTTCGATCACTACCGAAAAATTGGTAAATTTGAAAATCGCGACCCGAATGCCCTGTTCGACGCCAGCTATTATTTAGACACCAATACAGATGTAGCGGTATCAGCCAAACTCAACGGCTTTTCAGCAGCCGATCACTTTATTAGATTCGGTCAATTTGAAGTTCGCAGCCCCAACCCTTTTTTCGATGTTGGTTTCTATCTAGCAAGCAACCCAGACATTCAGACAGCAGTCCAAACAAATCAATTTACCCCTTTTGAACACTACTTCAAAGCAGGTCAATTTGAAAACCGCAAACCCAGCGTTTTCTTCGATCCCAGCTTTTATCTAGAAAAATATCCGCTGGTAGCAGCAGCAGTGACAAACGGCGCAGTTAAAAGCGCGATCGACCACTACATTCAATTCGGTCAACAAGAAGGACTGTTGAGCACTCTCCCCGATCCCGCCGACAACTTGAACGCAGCAAAAAACCTAGGCATTCTGGGAGAAATTCAAACTGCGAGCGATTTTGTAGGCACTGCTGAACCCACCGATATTTACAGTTTCATCCTCAATACTCCCAGCCTTTTCAGTGTAACTGTGGACGCTTTGAGTGCAGATGTTGATGTAGAATTAATTCAGGATTTGAACGGCAACGGCGCAGTTGGATTAGAGGATATTATTGCTTCCTCTAACAATTTAGGCACGTCTTCAGAAACAATTGTCAGCAATGGGCCTTTACCTGCGGGGACTTATTTCGTCCGCGTTTCTCAATTTCAAGGCGATACAAATTATGAGTTGAGATCGCTATCGGCTCCCTCAGCAATACCGCCCCAAACTTAAAATCAAATTAACTTACAGCAGATTCCACATTTATAAAGTACACCCGCCTATAGTGAGCTTCCCCGTAGGGACTTAGGCACTCGCGGTGTCCCTACAATTCACAAACCTGGAATACGCTGTATATAGCAAGCCTAAATCCCTCAAGCGAACACACAAACTTCTCTTCTGTTCCTTCGCGCCTTCGCGGTTCGTTAAAAAAAAATCTGGTTCACAAATGATTTAGACTTGCTATAAAACAGGCTTCGACAGCCGTCAATTTACCAATTATTAATTACCAATTACCCATTACCAATTTTCCCGCTTTCAATTATTAGTTCCCCGCCCTCCCGGAGAGGGCAAAGATTGAACAGGTGCCGGAGGCCAATTAGAGCGACTTCTGGTTAGAGTAGTAGACACCAAAGCATAGCCCAAAACAGCAGGAAGCACGATCGCGCTCACAAACACGATCGCCGCCGCCCAACTCATCGCATTCGAGATCGGGCCGTAATGAGTTCGGTAAGGGTCAAACAGTGGTAAATTCGGCCTGGGGGCGTCCCGCAGCGCGATCGGACGTTTGAACCGCACCCGCCTGTCGTCGAGCTTTTCAAGCAAAATCCAGCCAACTTCCGCCTCTTCCTCGCACAGCTTGTGAAAAATCGCAGGATTGCGAAACAAATCATTGCTAGCCCGCACAATCTTGTACTCCCAAACCGTCAAATCAACAGCATTAGGAGCGGATTTGGGATTGCCATTCGAGCGCGGATTTTCAGGCGCGTTAAAATTATCTTCTTGAGATTCGTACCGAGTCAAAACTTCCTCCTCCTCGTCGTACTTTTGCCCCGCAGCCAATTGCTCGCGGCTCACTAATACACCCGCGAGCGCAGCCTCCAAGCCGAGACTGCCAACCATCAAACTCCAAATCAGAACTTCAACCATAAAAGGAGTTAAAAGTTAAAAATCAAAAACTAAAAAGACTCGCTTTTAACTTTCAATCTTTAATTTTCAAATAGCCTTCCACCAGACAATCTGCACCTACCGCGCGCCAAGAAACCCGCTCTAAAGTCAAAGCATCAGTCATTGCGGAAAACCCCAAATCTCCTACAGGAGTTGGAGCTCCTTGGCCCCCGACAATTTTAGGAGCAATAAAAGCCATAATTTTTTGAACTGCACCCTCAGTAATTGCCTGAGCGGCCAAAGTGCCACCGCACTCCCACAGTACAGAAAGAAAAGATCGATCGTACAAATAAGCCATAACATTAGTCGGTGTCAGCGGCGAGAGCTCCACAACTTCCACCCCTTTGGCGATCAAAAATTCCTGAAATTCCGGGTTAACCCCAGGCTCAGTCAACACCAAAGTAGCCGCCACAGAGGTTTCCCACAACCAAGCCGACTTCGGCAAATCCAGAGTGCGGCTCATCACCACCCGCAGGGGATTATTCCTATCAGGTTGGTGACTCGTCAGTAGGGGATTGTCCAGACGCACCGTATTTCCCCCAACAATTACAGCATCGCAGCCGACACGCACCCGGTGTACCTCGCTCCGAGCCTCCTCGCCCGTGACCCAAGCGCTGTGGCCGCTAGTGGTAGCAATTTTACCGTCCAAAGTCATCGCATATTTCAAAATTCCCAAAGGCCGGCGGTACAAAATCCGGTGTACGAAAGCCTCGTTCAGTTTTTGGCAAGCTTCCCCTTCCACTCCCGCCACCACTTCAATGCCAGCCTCTCGCAACCGGGCTAGCCCTGTTCCAGCTACCAAAGGATTCGGATCGACCATGCCAGCCACTACTTTTGCCACCTTGGCCTTAACTAAAGCTTCGGAACAGGGGGGAGTCCGCCCGTAGTGGTTGCATGGCTCCAGGTTGACGTAGACGGTCGCTCCTTCGGCGAGTTCCCCCGCTTCCCGGAGCGCAAAAACTTCGGCGTGAGGTTGGCCGGCACCGGGATGAAACCCTTCACCGACAATCTTGCCGTCTCGGACAATTACAGAACCGACAAGGGGGTTGGGTGCGGTTTTGCCCAGAGCGCGGCGGGCTAATTCTATACAGCGGCGCATCATGGCTCGATCGAACTCTTGAACTTCGCTGTTTTCCAGTTGTTTTGTACCTTGCTGCTGTCCGTTAGCTAAGCTGGCGATCGCTTGAGCGTCCGCCGGAAAAGTTTCCATGAGATTTTGGTATGATATCTATCCCTGAGTGTACTGACTTTGATGCTAATTTTGGCTGCGGGCCGACGATCGATTGCTGCTGGGGCAAACTGTACGTTACCGGGAGCAAGCGGGCAATTTAGGGCGATCGAGCCCGCAAGCCCGATCGAATAGCTTTAACATTAAGAAACAATAACAGGTGCTTGAGAAAACAATGAGTCAGGACATGCAGCGGGAATTTGCCAGCCGCGACGAATTAATAGCCTACGTGCGCCAACAGTTCCCCGAAGCTGCCGCCCGAGACAGCAGCGTACCCCCGATCCTAGGCGGGCGCAAAGCAGCCGAGACAGCCCTGCAACAAATTGACCCCGGCAAGTACGCCTCAACCCGCAATTTCCTCAACGGTGCGGTAACGCGCTTGTCGCCCTATTTGCGCTACGGCGTTTTGAGTCTTGCCGAAGTCCGGGATGCCGTGCTCGAGAAGGTGCGGCATCCAGAAGAGGCAGTGAAACTTGTCAACGAGTTGGGCTGGCGGGATTATTGGCAGCGACTGTATGCCGAATTGGGCAACGGGATTTGGCAAGACCGGGAACCCTACAAAACTGGTTACACTGCTTCATATTACAGCGAAACTCTCCCGCAGGATGTCATAGAGGGCACCACTGGTTTAGTTTGCATCGACAGTTTCAGTCGCGAGTTGCGAGAAACTGGTTATTTGCACAACCACCAGCGGATGTGGACTGCCGCTTATCTCGTACACTGGCGGCGCGTGCGCTGGCAAGCCGGAGCTCGCTGGTTTTTGCAACATTTGCTAGATGGAGATCCGGCGAGCAATAATCTTTCTTGGCAGTGGGTAGCGAGCACTTTTAGTCACAAACCTTATTTTTTTAATCGGGAAAATTTGGAGCGTTACACTAAGGCGGTTTATTGTCGCGATTGTCCTCTGTACGGGCAATGCGATTTTGAGGGAACTTACGAATATTTGGAAGGGAAGTTGTTTCCTCATGGAGAAAAGGTCGATCGCAGCGGCGGTTCTAAAAGTTGGGAACGCCCTAAAAAAGGTCGCAGAAATTAAAAAGTTGTTGGTTGACTGTTGGCTGTTGTCATTAGTTACCAAATACCAAATACCAAATACCAAATACCAAATACCAATTCCCAATTCCCCATTTATGAACAATCCGATTATTTGGCTGCACGGCGACTGTTTGAGTCCTGAAGGCCCCGCTTTTCAAGCGCACCCAGAGGCACCGGCAATCTGGGTTTGGGATGATGCGCTGATTGATGAATGGCAGTTGAGTCTCAAACGAATGGTGTTTATTTACGAATGTTTGCTGGAGTTGCCTGTAGTTATTCGGCGGGGCGATGTGGCGGCGGAAGTTATCGCTTTTGCGATCGAATCCGGCGCCAATCAAGTGGTGACTGCAGAAAGTCCCAGTCCTCGGTTTCAGGATATTTGCCGGAAAATTAAGCGATCGTACCCAATAGAAGTTTTGCCACCGGAACCCTTTGTCCGCTACGATGGTTACATTGATTTGAAGCGTTTTTCCCGCTATTGGCGCGTCGCTGAAAAATATGTTTTCTAATTGGGAATTGAGAATTAGAAATTAGGAATTGGTAATTGGTAATTGGCAATGGGTGTTAAATCAATCAAATCAATTAAATCAGTTCAATCTCACATCTTGCACCCTTCTCGCTTCACAGGCCTTTCGGGCTTGTGAAGCCAAGAGTGAATTTTCGTGTCGGCCGTTGCTCCGAGCCCGCCCGTAAAAGGTCGATCGAGAATGGTGCAACATCTCACAATCCTACTAGATGTAAGCTTCCCAAAAAAACCCGGTTTCTCGCTGTCAGGTTCGAGCGCATATCACCAAATTACCTGAATCAACCGCGTTGTTGCGTCCAGAACTGCTCTCAGTTAAATCAGTTACACTCATCTTTTCCCCAACATCAATTCCCCTTCAAACGCTGCAACAGCCATTGAAATCTCGATTCAGCCAAATCGGGATTATCGGGATTTTCGACATTTTGCCCGATGGCGCGCTCGTCGTCGGGCTCTTGATACATTAAATAATCACTATCATCCCCCAAGCGTTTGACTGTACCCCGGAGTCTCGACGACAGAAATTTGGTAATCGCCCGATAAAACCGCAGGGAAAAAAGCACATCTTGCTCGAGTTTTTCAGTTAGCAGCCGCCTCGGAATTGACAGGATGAGGCACTCTTCAATTGCCGTGACGCTAGCAGAAGGAAGCCTCCCGTCTACAAAAGACATTTCCCCCAACACTTCCCCGGAAATAATTTTTCCAATTTCTTTGTCGCCCAAAGATGATACAGCAACGCTCAAAGTTCCATCCAGAACTATGTAGAGGGCGTCTAAGGGCTGACCTTCGGTAATGAGGGTTGTGCCGGGGAGGATTTGGGTGCGGGTGCCGTTGGCGAGCATCCAATCGATGTCGCGATCGCTCAATTCGCCTAATATGACTAGAACTTTGCTCATAAAGTCAGGTTGAGATGAGATAATTTGTATTTTTTTACTTGTTTAGTTGAGTCCTGTTGTGAGATGGTCAGACCATGAGCGAAAGCGAAGGCTAAACTTTACAAATAGAACACTAAATTTTACACAATTCTAATAATATTTAGTAAATTTGACACGATCGAGCTACAAATGTTTGTCCGATTAGTGCTATTCTACATTACTTGTCAGGGACTGTGCAGCAGCCGATCACGTTGTTTTAACTGCACTTGCTTTGGACGGCGGGGCTGCGAAAACGGTTTTGAAAGCTTGCTGTCTCTTGGTTTCGAGGCGGTACGCCCTCAAAAACCGGATTTTTGCGGCGTGGCTGCGAGTGCAGCGCCCTCAAGTACAGTATTGTAGAATGCAAGCGAAACGCGCGATCGACCCCTCAATTAAACAGGATCGAGGGTGAAATCATCCCTAGGATTGATTTTTAGCCGATCGATAGGTAAATTTAAATTAGCCTCTAAATCGGCCGTCAGTTCTTAAATCTAATCAGCTTGAGAGTTGACTCTTCAACGGTTGAGTGTCAATCTAGGAACAACACAACTCATATTTGTGTCTTTTTTTAGCAAAGCTCTCGACGGTCGCCCTCAAACACTTACACTTTTAACACACGGTTCATTGAGGAGTTTCTATGAATAGTCTCTTTTCCAAGTCTACTTTCGCGTTAATAAATCTTGCTGCTTTAGCTGTTTGTTGCAGTACCCTGTCAGCGAAAGCTGAAACTGGCAACTTGCCCGATATCGGTACAACTGCAACAATCGCAGCTCAAAATATTGACCAAATTTCTGAGCCGGCGGCAACTTCAGCAGTTAAACCAGACGCAGAAACAACGGCTAGTAATAAAAAAATTGATTCAATCAGTTGGAGCGAACTAACAGAAGCGGCAGAGCCATCAGCCTCTGAACCGACAGCAAACTTGCAAGTATCTATTGCTGCACCCGAAAAATCGGAAGCAGCAAAATCTGAAATTGCTGAGACAGAAACAGCGCAAAATACCTCCATTGCTGCTGAGACCCAAAAGTCGGAAGAAACCGCTAAAATTGCTGATAATAGCGTCAAAGTGGAGTCAACAGTCGAGAATGCCAAAAATAACGATCGACCTACCTCAATTGTTGCCGAGAGCAATAATCTGGAAGTAACAGCAACGAAGGAAGAACAAGAAGTCAAAACAGCACAAGAATTGTTGAGCAATCCTGTCAGCACTTCCGCCTCAGCTTTGACAAACCAACCGAAAGTTGCTGAAAAATCGGCAACTGCCTCAGAAGCAACTGAAAAAGTGGCTCAAGGAACTCAAATCCGACCGGGCCGAGCTACCCGTTCGGGGCCCAGCTACATCGGCATTGGCGGCAATCTGGGTTTTGGCGGAGATACAGCCTTGGGCGACGGTTCATTTGCGATTATTAGCAAAATCGGTTTGACCAACAATTTCTCGGTGAGACCGACTGTTTTGTTCCGCGACAACTTAACTGTTCTAGTTCCCGTTACCTTCGATTTTGTATCTCAAGAGGCCGTCGAAGTCAGCGATGATTTTGTGATTACTGCTGCTCCTTATGCAGGTGCTGGCGTTGCATTTTCTACCGGTGATAACAGTAATTTTGGATTCCTGATTTCGGGTGGTGTAGATGTGCCGCTGTCGAGAAATTTTACAGCCACAGCGGGACTGAATGTTGGTTTTCTCGACGGAGCTGAAGTGGGATTGTTAGTCGGTGTCGGCTATACGTTCCCTAATGTTGTCAGGTAGTGTAGCTGTTTGAGCAAACGCAGGACAAATAAATACGTGCGGGGTTGGCTGTAGGAACACAGTCAACCCTTTTTGATGATGGAAAATCTGCCTGTGCGATGTAGGGTGCGCCACAAGCACAGACCGGTAATGTAGGTTGCGTCATCAGCACAGAGCGCCGATATTGATTTTTGTGAAAGATATAATGATGGTGCGATCGATCGGAGATGTTGCGTCATTATTGTCAAGAACGGGCAAGATGCCCGTGAAGCGAAGAGTAGATTTTCTTGTGGGGTGGGCCGGAGAACCCGCCCAAAAAAGGATTATTGAAAATGGTGCAAGATATAAGATCGATCGCACATTCTCACCAACCACCCGAAAAAACCGTGACCAAAACAGAAATCTTAGCAGCACTCAAAAATCTGACAGCAGAAGAACGCCTAGAAATCATCGAAACAGCTTCGCGGATGATGCGCGAAGAAATAGAAGAAAAAGCCCACCGCAAAGCCGAGAGAAAGCGGAAACTCAGAGCCTCAGCAGAAGCAGCGGTTCCTTTGTATGAACCAGGAGGGCCGCTTCATGATTTGTGGTCGCCCGACAGCGAACCGTATTTCGATTCAGAGGAAGAATACCTGAACGCAGGGGTAAAAACTAATGCGTAAAGGCGAAATTTGGCTTGTCAGACTAGATCCAACGGTGGGAGATGAAATCGGCAAAACTAGACCTGTTGCGGTTGTCAGCGATGATGAAGTGGGAATTTTGCGGCTCAAAGTAATTGTTCCAATTACAGCATGGAACGATCTTTTTTCCCCGCTTGATTGGATGGTGCAGCTCGAACCTACATCAGAAAATGGCTTGGCGAAACTCTCAGCCGCCGACGCTTTTCAAGTCCGTTCCGTTTCCCAACAAAGATTTGTCCGACAACTCGGAACCTTGTCCGAGACAATTAAGGAAGAAATTGCAGAAGCACTGACAATTGTTCTGGAGCTAGATTGAATAACTAGGCAACAGCGTACAAATAGTGTTATTTATAAATAGATTGTATGGCGCGACGGCCTAAATGATTCCTATACAACTTACGCTCAAAAATTTTCTCAGCTATCGCGAAGCTGCTTTAGACTTTCGCGGCCTGCACACCGCTTGCATTTGCGGGCCTAACGGTGCTGGCAAATCCTCCCTCTTAGAAGCGATATCCTGGGCGCTTTGGGGCTGTTGCCGCAGCGATACGGAAGACGATATCATCCATATCGGCGAAACTGATGTGCGCGTTGATTTCACTTTCTCCACCGGCGGCCAAATCTACCGGGTGATTCGCAACCGCCGGCGCGGACAATCGGGAAGTTTGGAATTTCAAGTAGCAACAAACCCCCCCTTTCTTGGTAAGGGGGGGCCAGAAGAAGTGAATTCTTCCCAAGGTAAAGGGAACCCAGAAGAAGTGAATTCTTCCCAAGGTAACGGGGGGTCGGGGGGGGTGAATTTTCGCACGCTGACAGACAAAGGTCTGAGAACAACTCAGCAAAAAATCCTCGAACACATCAAACTAGACTACGATACGTTCATCAACTCGGCATATTTGCGGCAGGGGCGAGCTGATGAATTTATGCTCAAAAAGCCGATCGAACGCAAACAAGTTTTAGCCAACCTGCTCAAGCTCGACTCCTACGATACTTTATCCGACCAAGCCAAGGATACGTCCAAACAATTTAAAGCTCGAGTCGATGTACTCAAACAGAGTTTGCTAACCGTACAAGAGCAACTGCAACAAAAAGAGACGATCGCCTCCGAACAAACTCAATTGCAGCAAGCAACCGATTTACTCTCTTCACAGCAGCAAGCCGACACAGCCGAGTTGCAGCAACTGCAACTCCAGCACCACAACCGCCAAACTTGGCAAAAACTCCTCGCAGGCCACCAGCAACAGCACTACAATATCACTCAAGAATGCCGCCGCTTGCAGCAAGAACTCAGCGCAGCCAAACAGCAGCAAAATGAGCTGCAAGCCCTCCTAGGACAAGAAAATGAAATAACAGCAGGCATCGCGTATTTCCACAGCTTGCAAGCGACAGAAGAGACTCTGGCTGGCAAATTCAAAGCTAACCAACAAGCCCAAAATCAGCGCCAGCAATTGCAAGAACAGCAGCGGCAAGAACTGAGCTTTTTGCAAAGCAAAATTCAGCAGTTGCAAGCTCAATTAGAGGTTTTAGAACAAGATGAAAAAGATGTTCTGGAGATTCTCAAACAGCAGCCGGAGGTTGACAAAGGACTCGCACAGTTGCAAGCAGTTCGATCGCGCCTCAACGAACTAGAGCAACTGCAACTGCAAGTTTCGCCGCTGCTACAACAGCAGCAGCAAAAGCAACAAAAGCTCGATCGCGCCCGCGCCGGTTTAACCGCCCGCTTAGAGGAAATCAACCGACAGGTGCAAGTTCAACAGCAGCAGCGACAGCCGCAATTACAGCAGGAAATCTCGGCCGTCGCCAATCAAATTTTGCAGTTGGAAAACAAGCGAGTTTATCAGCAGCGAGTCCGCGAAAAAGGTCAAGAAAGGCACGACTTTCTAGGAAACCTGCAAGCCAAAAGCCGCGACTATCAAACCAGACTCGCCGAGATAGACCAAAAACTGCAACTGCTGCGGAAACATGAAGGAGAAAAAACCGCAGGCGAAGGTAAAGCCTCGAATTTTGCGGAAAACGAACCGTCAAATTCGCATTTAATGGTGCGGGATGCAAATTTTGGCAATTGTCCTTTGTGCGATCGACCTTTAGACGAACACTACTGGAATTTGGTAGTCGCAAAACACCACTCCCAACAGCAGGAAATCTGGAACCAACTGTGGGTTGTCCGCGAACAGTTGGCTGTCTCCGAGCGCGAAATTCAAGTTCTCAGACATGAATACCGCGAACTAGAAGAGGAATTAGCGCCCTACCAAGAATTGCGGGAACGCCGCAGTCATTTACAAGCACAATTAGATAGCCTGGGCCAAGATGAAAACCGCCTGCAAAGTATGCGTCAAGACGCTGCAGAAATAGAGCGGTTGCTGCGCACCGGCGAGTATGCAGTCGATGATTTGCGCGAACTCCAGCAAATCGAACAGCAACTGCAACAGCTCAATTACAGCGATCGCAGCCACTCCCTCGCCCGCAGCGAGGAAAAGCGCTTGCGGTGGGCGGAAATTAAGCAAGCTCAAATTAAAGACGCTCAGCAGAAACTGAATAAAATTAATGCCCGCCGCCCGGATTTGCAAACTCAATTAGCCACCGTACAGCAACAGTTAGAACAGCAAAAAAATAGCTCGGAAATACAGCAGCAAATTCTGTCTTTAGATAGATACATTGCGGAAATTGGCTATAATTTGGAACAGCACGAACACGTCCGCAGCGAAATGCGCCGATCGCAGTTTTGGATCGCCCGCGCCGAAAAATTGCGATCGGCAACTGTGCAGTACCCGCAAGTGCAGCAGCGGGTTAATGAAATAGCAAATTCCATCGCAGTGCGCGATCGAGATTTGCAAGCTGTCAGCGCTCAAACTTCCGCGATGAACCAGCAATTGCAAGAATATCCCGATCCCGCAGCCCGCATAAGTGCGATCGAACAGCAAATCAGCCGCCGCCGCCAGCAGCTAGACCAACATTTGGGAAGTCTCGGACGCCTCCAGCAGCAGCAGCAAAATCTGGAAAATCTGCAAGTTCAGCTAGTAGCTCAAAAAGAGCAAATGCAAGTTGCCAAACGCCAGCAGCGAGTTTATCAAGAGTTGGGTCAAGCATTTGGTAAAAATGGCATTCAAGCTTTAATGATTGAAAATGTTTTGCCTCAACTCGAAGCTGAAACCAATCAGATATTGTCGAGATTGAGCGCGAATCAATTGCACGTTCAATTTATTACTCAGCGGGCGGCAGCTTCTAAAAAAGCAACTAAATTGATTGACACTTTAGACATTTTAATTGCTGATGCTCGCGGTACTCGCGCCTACGAAACATACTCGGGGGGTGAAGCTTTTCGGATTAATTTTGCGATTCGGCTGGCGCTGGCGAGACTGCTTTCTCAGCGGGCGGGTACGGCTTTGCAAATGTTGATTATTGATGAGGGGTTCGGGACTCAGGATGCGGAAGGGTGCGATCGGCTGATTGCTGCAATTAATGCGATCGCCTCCGACTTCGCCTGCATCCTCACCGTTACCCATATGCCCCACCTGAAAGAAGCTTTTCAAGCCAGGATTGAAGTAAACAAAACTGCTCGGGGTTCTTGCATCAACTTGTCAATTTAAAAGGGTTGACGAGCAGGATGGAAGGAGGAGGAGAAAAACGTTGGAAATAGCCGTATTTTCACCTTTTGTTTTCTTTCCGCCTTCGGTCTTTTCACCTTTTTTTATGGATAAGTGCCGAATGCCTTCTGTTATCATACTTTCAAACAAGAAGGCCACTTGATGCCCCTGCTCCAAACTATTATGGAATCAGCCATTGCCAATCTAAAATCTACAATCTAAAATGGTATTAGTCGTTTCACCCGCCGGCTTTTGTGGAATGCTGACTTGGTTAACAAAGCTAAATAAAAAATAAAATTATAGAATAAGAATGGCTCAAGCTATTTATAAATTTTTATTGTTCTGTCCGCTCCTCGGGAGTTTGGATCTTGCCACCGATGACAACAGACTCTTTCAACCTGTCTCTTCTAGAGCGGGCGATCGCAGCATCGAGCAACAGCATCCTCATCGCGGATGCTCGCCAGCCTGACACACCTATTATCTACTGCAATCCTGCTTTTGAAAAACTGACCGGTTACAGTACCGAAGAAGTTATTGGACGCAACTGCCGGTTTTTGCAGGGCCCCGATACCGATCGGGCCGAATTAGACAAACTTCGCAGCAGTTTACGATCGGGAACGGAAATTCAGGTAGTTCTCAAAAATTATCGCAAAGACAAAACTCCTTTTTGGAATGAATTAATGGTTTCGCCCATTCTAGACAATGAGGGAAAATTAACTCATTTTATCGGAGTTCAGAACGATATTAGCAAAAGAGTAGCAGCCGAAACAGCCAGGGAAGAAAGCGAAGAAAGATTGCGGGCGATCGCCAGTACGACTCCCGTTCCCATGTTAATTACGCGCGTAGAAGACAGCCTTATTTTGTATGCAAATCCTGCTCTAGGGGAAAGTTTAGGGTTGAGTTACGAACAGCTTGTTGGAGGAAAAAAGATTGAATTTTATGCCAATATCAACGATCGATGTCAATTGCTAGAATTAGTCAAACAAAACGGCTTTAGCGACCGCGAAGAAATCTGCCTCAAGAAAGCAAATGGCAGTTTTTTTTGGGTAAAAATGTCGATGCGAGCGATTAATTTTAATGGCGAAGCCGCAATTTTATCGGCATTTTACGATATTACCGATCGCGTAGAAGCAGAAACAGCACTGCGGCAAAGCGAAGCGAGGTTTCAAAAACTAGCCGCCAACGTTCCCGGGATGATTTATCAATTTCAGTTAGCAGCAGACGGCACTATGTCATTCCCCTACGTCAGTTCCGGCTGCCGCGAACTCTGGGAATTAGAACCAGAGGTACTCCAAAACTCAGCTATTCCCGCGATCGAAATGATTCATCCAGACGATGCGCCAAGCTTCCAAGAATCTGTTGCTATCTCAGCTAAAACTTTAGATCCTTTGCGGTGGGAAGGCAGATTTGTTTTTCCGGGCGATCGGATTAAGTGGATTAGCTGGGCTTCGCGACCCGAACCGGGCGAAAAAAATGACATTATTTGGGACGGCTTGTTGATTGACATTAGCGATCGCAAACTTGCAGAATCAGCACTGCGGCAAAGCGAAGCCAGATTCCAAAAAATGGCGGCCAACGTGCCGGGAATGATTTATCAATACTTGCTGCATCCCGACGGTTCCAATGAATTTATTTATGTCAGTTCCGGCTGTTGGGAACTCTACGAATTAGATCCAGAAAAACTTCAACAAAACTCCGATTTAATGTGGTCAACTGTGCATCCAGACGACCTAAAACCGCTGTTAGAATCAGTCGCAATTTCCGGCGAAACTTTAAAACCTTGGATATATGAAGGGCGGATCGTAACCGGATCGGGAAAACTGAAATGGATTCGCGGCATCGCCCGCCCCGAACTGCAACCGAGCGGCGATATACTTTGGGAGGGGGTGACAATCGACATCAGCGATCGCAAGCTAGCAGAAATCGCCCTCAGCAAGTCAAAAATCGCCCTGCAACAAGCCAATCAAGAACTTGAAAAGCGCGTCCTAGAACGCACGGAAGCCTTGCAAACTTCCCAAAAAATGCTGTGGTCGGTAATCAACAACATCCCTCAGTTAATCGCCTGGAAAGATCGAGATTTAGTTTACTTGGGAAGCAACAAAAACTTTGCTAAACTCGCAGGTTTCAATCACCCCAATGAAATCGCCGGTCTCACCGACTTCGATATGCCCTGGACGCTGGAAGAAACAGAAGTTTTTCGAGCAGATGACCGCCGTATCATTGCAACAAACACCCCAGAATATCACATCATAGAATCCAAAATGCAAGCCGACGGCACCCAATGCTGTCTGGAGACCAACAAAATACCTTTACACGACAATTACGGCAATGTTGTCGGCATTTTGTCTACGTTTGAAGACATCACCGACAGGCTTTCCCTAGCAGCTAAAGTCCGCGCCAGCGAGGAACTGTTTCGCACAATTTTTGAAGACGCACCCATTGCTATATACTTAGCCAATTTAGACGATAACAAGTTAGTGCGAGTCAATAAAACTTACTGCGAAATGCTGGGATATACCGCAGCCGAATTGCTCGCACAAACATTTATAGACCTTTGCCATCCCGAAGATAATCCCAAAAATCTCCAAGTTGCTGCTTCTCTCAATCGGGGAGAAATTACCAGCTATCAAATCGAAATCCGCCAGATTACCGCTACAGGTAAAATTGTTTGGGTAAACGTGACAGCTACTTTGATTCGAGACGGCGAAGGAAAACCTATTTACAAATTAGGGATGATTGAAAATATTACCAACCGTAAAATTTCCGAAGCAGCACTCCAAGCTTCCCAATCTCAATTGAAAAAACAAGCAGCCCAATTGCAAGAAGCCTACGAACAGCTACAAAACGCTCAAATCCAATTAGTTCAATCCGAAAAAATGTCGAGTCTCGGTCAGATGGTGGCTGGGATTGCTCACGAAATCAACAATCCCGCAACTTTTATTAACGGCAATATTTCTCATACATACACCTATTTTCACGATTTAATTGAACTCTTGAATCTCTACCAGGACAGTTACCCATCTCCAGTGCCTCAGATTGCTGAAAAAGTTAAGGAATTAGATTTAGATTTCCTCAAGGAAGATTTGCCAAAAATGCTCAATTCCATGAAAAGAGGAGTTGAAAGAATCAGTAAAATTGTGTTGTCTCTGCGGAATTTTTCGCGGTTACACGAATCAGAAATGAAGTTTGCCGACCTTCATGAAGGAATTGACAGCACGCTGTTAATTTTGCAACACCGATTGCACCAGGAAAATAAACAAAATCCGATCGAAATTATTAAAGAATACGGAAAAATATCGAAAGTTTACTGTTGTGCGGGGCAGTTTAACCAGGTATTTTTCAACATTATCAGCAATGCGATCGACGCACTAGAAAACCAACCGCAACCTCGGACGATCGTGATTCGCACTGAAATGAAAAAAGCCGGCTTGAAAAGCCAAAGTAAAAGCCAGCTCGTTAATTGCGATCGCATCGTCATTTGCATCGCCGACAGCGGCCCGGGAATGACCGAAGACGTTCGCAAACGGCTGTTTGACCCCTTCTTCACCACCAAACCGGTAGGGTCTGGAACAGGCTTGGGATTGTCCATCAGCCATCAGATTGTGGTAGAAAAACATAGGGGAACCCTGCGGTGCATCTCAGCGCCCGGACAGGGAGCGGAATTCTGGATTGAAATCCCGTGCTCCGCTAACGGAAATTAATCTAATACCATTTTTCTAAAGTTATGCTAGAGTTACCTGAAAAGTAAAGGAGAATATTAAAATGTCTGGGCGTCCTCA